>CALVJE010000100.1 GCA_944331725.1 uncultured Bacilli bacterium
ATAATATGAAATCAAGATGTTGTAATTTTAAATTATTAGAAGAAAAATGTTTAGAATATAATAAAGTAAAATAGTAATTTATAGAGGAGATGATTTAAAGTGAAAAAAAGACCAATAACAACCTTATTCATGTTAGAATCTCTTGACGGTAAGATTAGTAGTGGGAATACTGATGAATTAGATGCAGATAAAGACTGGTGTGAAATTGATGGTGTTAAAGAAGGATTACACCAGTATTATGAAATAGAAGCTACTACTGATTATTTTTCATTAAATACTGGTAGAGTAATGGCTAAAATTGGTGTTAATGATAGAAAAGAATATCATAATAAAGTAGAAGTGAAATTTGTTATTATTGATAATAAGCCACATTTGAATGAAAATGGAATAGATTATATATGCCACTGGGTTGAAAGTTTAATATTAGTTACAACAAACAAAAAACATATTGCATATTCTTTAACAGATAAATATGATAATTTAGATATTTTATATTATGAAGAATTAGACCTAACAAGATTATTAGAAGATTTATCTAGTAAATATAATGCTGAAAGATTAACAATTCAATCAGGAGGGAATCTTAACGGAGCATTTCTGAGAAATAACTTAATAGACTATGTAAATATAGTAATTGCTCCATTATTAGTTGGAGGCAAAGATGTATCTACTCTAATTGATGGAGAGGCAATCAGTCATTCAAAAGAATTAAACAAATTAAAAGCATTAGAACTTATAGAATGTAATAAATTAAATAATTCTTATATTCAATTAAAATATAAAGTGAAAAAATAAGTTGAAAATAAAAATATTAAAGTGTAGGTGAGGCAAAATTGATAAACTTTAATAGTGCGTTAGATGAATTTTTTAGATATACAGAGCAGTTCAAGAAAAATCTTAAAATAGATATAAAAAGAAAGCATTCTTTAAGAGTAATGAAAAATTGTGAGAAACTAGCTATATATTTAGGATTAAATAATGAAGAAATAGAATTAGCTAAGCTAATAGGTCTTTTACATGATATAGGAAGATTTGAACAGATTAATAAATACAATACTTTTTTAGATAGAAATAGTGTAAATCATGCAGAATTAGGAATTCAAATATTATTTGAAGATAATAAGATAAGGGACTTTATACAAACTAATCAATATGATAACTTAATAAGAACATCAATATTAAATCATAATTATAGAGAAATAAGTAATGATATAAGGGATGATAAAATATTATTATATTGTAAAATTATTAGAGATGCAGATAAAATAGATATATTTCCTGTAGTTATTAATGATGGAATTGAAAATGCAGTTGTATTTGATATAGATGATATATCAAAAGAAAATCTAACTTGTGAAATTATGAAAGATTGCTTAAACCATAAATCCTGCAGAAAAGAATATATGAAAACTAATATTGATTGCATAGTTGTATGGATAAGCTATATATATAATTTGAATTTTAATTACTCCTTAAAAATTATAAAAGACAATAATTATATTGATAAAATGATAAAATTAGTAAATTATAAAAATGAAAAAACAAATAATGATATGGAAAAAATACGAGTTAGTGTACATGATTATATAAATTCCAAAGTATAATAATCAATATAAATAATAGACTGATGGCATATTTTTAAACTGAAAGGACTTGATAAAACATTGGCAGAGATGGATTCAGAAGAAAGAGAAAATAGAAGAAAAGTAGATGGTTCAGTACAAGCAATGCAAGAATTTGCAAAGTGGTATGAAAATCAGTAATTATCTTAATAACGTCTAATAAATAGAGCAGATAATAAAATTGAACTTATCTGTATTTTAGTATATAATCGTAGAGAGATAGAAATTTGTAGAGGAGAAAGAAATATTGTTTGAAAAATATTGCAATGAAATACAAAACTTGAATAGTTTTAATAAAGAAGATATATTAATTGAAAAATTTGAATTATATAATAAAAATAATATGAAGATTTATTATGCACCACATAATGAAATTATTAATGATAAAGCAAAAATATTTATTGTAGGGATAACACCTGGATGGACACAAACTAGTATTGCATATAAAACTGCAAGAAATGCATTATTAAATAAATTAGATCCACAACAAATAAAAAAAGAATGTAAAAGAAGCTCAAGATTTGCAGGAAGTATGAGAAAAAATCTTATTGAAATGTTAGATGAATTAGGACTTAATAGAAAATTACATATAGAATCTTGCAATGAGTTGTTTGAAGATAAAGATTATTTACTGCATACCACTTCAATAATTCCTTATCCTGTTTTCATAAATAATAAAAATTATACAGGTTCTAATCCTAAAATAATGGATAATCAAGTATTATATGATTATGCAAAAAAATACTTTTATAAAGAAGTCGAATGTTTATCAAATACATTAATAATTCCGTTAGGTAAAGCAGTAGAAGAAATATTACAACAATTGATAAAAGAAAATTTAATAGAAAAAGAACAATGTTTATTAGGATTTCCTCATCCATCCGGGGCTAATGGACATAGAAAAAGCCAATTTCAAGAAAACAAAAATAAGTTATTATGTATAATTGAAGAGTATTTTAAATGTAATTAGAACGATTTATAGAATGCTTTAAAATGAGTATCTCAGAGATAAATTAAAATTTTATATTAAAGTGAATATAAAAAATACACCTAAGATGTTAGAACTTTTGTCTAATGTTTTAGGTGTAGTTTAAAATTATAAGACTAGTTTATACAAGGTTGATGGAAGAGGCTACATATAATGAAAAAATTATAACTATTATTAGAAAAAATCGAGATAAGAAATTTAATTTTTTAAAAAAATTTTAAACTTTTTTCTCAAAAATGAGAAAATTTCATAACATCTTGGACTTATATAAATAGAGAGATAGGACAATCTCTATTGTGAATAACATTTATTAGAAGTGTTATGAAGGAGTCTAAAAGTAATGCAATGTACAATTTTAAAGATTCAAAAAGAACAATATGTACAAATTTATTTAACCAAAGAAGATCTAAAAACTCAGGAAACACAAGAAAAAATAAATGAATATAAAAAGCAAAAATACAAGTTAGGAATATTTGTAACTGGCAAAGAGAATTATCCCGAAGTTCTTAATAAAATTGTTACAAAGCAAGTGGAATTATCAGACTATGTATGTTAACATAGACGGTAAGCAATATCAGGCAAAAGGAGGAAAAATGACAGTTGTAGGATATTGTAGATTGTCTAGAGATGAAGATAAAGAAAATTACTCAAGCATAGAAGAACAAAAAAGAATTATTAAAGA
>CALVJE010000101.1 GCA_944331725.1 uncultured Bacilli bacterium
TAAACCAACACATTTTATTTTGCAATATATTTTTTTTGATATAATTAAAGACTTTTCGTCAGAAATTTGGTACAATTGTATTGGAGTAAGTTAAGGAGGAATTAATATGAAGAAACAAGAGAAAGATTTTTTTGATAGTCCTAATATGATTACATTTATTATTACTGGATTATTAGTTATTTTAATAATTTTATCTCAGTCTTTTGCTATTCAGAGTCATTTAGGGGCTAGTGATATATTTAGATCTATTATTAATCATAATAGTATTTATTTGGTTAGTTTATGTTATTTTATTTTGATAAAAGTTAAATTTGGTAAGAGATATTTTGATTATCTTAATGTAGTAATGTTTGTTTTTTATTTACTTACTACTTTTGCTAGTTTATTTACTATTTTTCAATCTTTTGGATTTGATTCTATTTTAAATTTATCTTTTAATGTTTTAGTTACACTTTATTTTGGATATTCATTCTTTACCAATACTGTTGTAGGTAGAGATTTAAAACTTTCTAATAGTCCTTTAGCAGAGATTAAAAATGATCAATATTATTATTTGTTGATGGGAATAATTGGTGTTTCATTGATTGTTTCTTTAATAAGTGCTAGTAGCTTTGAGAATGTTGTTGTATATTTATTAGAAGCGATTTATAAGTTTTTGTTTATTAGATATATATATCTTTATAAAGAATATATTGATCATAAAGAAGTAGAGAGTGAAAGTAAGAAGGAAGTTAAAGATAAAGATAATAAAGATGATTTAAAAAAAGAAAAGAAGAGTGAAGATGTTAAGAAAGTAAGAAAACCTCGTAAGAGTAAGAAAGAGGATGTTAGTAAGGAGGATAAGGAATGAAAGATTTATTTGATGAAATAGATGAGACGCGAAAAGAATTACCAAAATTAAAAAATATTAGTAATGAAGTTCAGAAGAAAAGAAATTATAATTTTTATCAACAACTTGCTGTTTGTTTGTTTATTTTCTTATTTATTGTAGGAATTATTTTAGGTAATTTGTTTCCTGCTTGTAGTGAAACAAGTGATTTGTTTGCTACTTGTACAAAGACTGAGTATAATTTAACTTTAACGTTGTTATTTTGGTTATCTAGTTTTGTATTTTGTAGTTTAGTTTATGGTTTAGGGGAAGTAATTAGTTTACTTAATGTAATTGCTTCTAATACAAAAAGAAAGTAGGGAGTGTTATGGGAAAAGTTTATGTTGATAAGAATGTTGTTAATTTTAGTGAGAAAAAAGCAAAGATTAGAAGAGAGAAAGAAAGAAAAAGAATTGTAGTTGGAGTTACAACAGGGGTTGTGGCTTTAGGTATTGTTGGTTGTACTGTTTATAATTCTTTTATTAAGGAAGATCCTATTGTTAAGGAAGCAAATAATAATGATACTATAACTTCTGGTGTTGATCCTACTAGATCTATTGTTGTTAGTAGTGATGAAATACCTACTGTTGCATTAGTTAATGATGGTGTTGATGATGAACAGTTGAGGGATGCTGTTGATAAGTTAAATGCTGCTGGTATAAAGTGTAAGGCTCTAGGTAGTGTTAGTGAAATTAATAATAGCGATGCTTACTATTATATAGCTGTTCAAAATTATGGTGGTGAGGATGCAAAGATTATTACTGATAAAAATGGTAGTTCTATAAGTAATAATTTTACAATGGCTATTGCTAGTGGTTATGGTAAGGAAGTTAGTAGTATTCAACCTGGAGTTTACGATGAGAATTCTAAATTAGTTCCTTCTAATATTGAAAATGCTGTTGGTGGTAGGTTAATTCCTCACGTTATGATTGCGCAACCTTATGATTTAGATATTGATTATGTTTCTATAGAAAATGGTTTAGCTAGGATGACTGATTTCCTTAAAACAAATGAAGATGGTGCTTATGCTTCTTCTGCTATATATGTGACAAAGGCCGGAGACTCTGTTAGTAGTTTAAGTGAAGATATATGTGGATATAATAATATTGGACCTAGTGATTTAATTAATGAAGGTGTTGTTTTGAAAGCGCAAGATTATTGGTGGTTTAATGAAAGTACTATAATAAATATAGATAGAGTAGTTAATGAAATTGATCATACATTATAAAAATAGAACCTTAAAGGTTCTATTTTTGGTTGTATTGTCTTTTGTTATTCATTTTATCTATTATAGTTTTATCTCTATCAATATTCATAAATAAAATGTATGGTTCTATGTTAAGAGAGTTGGCAATAGCTTCTAATTTGGGAATAGTAGGACAATGTAGACCTCTTTCGACATCTGTTATATATCTTGGACTTAGTTTAGATAGCTCTGCTAGTTTTTCTTGAGAATAGTTATTTACATAACGATAGTATTTTATATTAAATATAAGTAAATCTTTTAAGTTATTAAATTTTATTTTCATACATACCTCCTAATATAGGTATGATATTATTTACTGCAAAATATTCACACGAACTATTTACTGCAAGGTTATTTTATTATATAATAGTAGTGGAAAGGAGTAAATGAATTATGGAAAAGCAGAAAAGAAGTGGTTTTGCAACTGCTGCTTTAATATTAGGTATTATCGGTATTTGCTTATCTTTTATTCCAATACTTAATAATGCATCTTTCTTTTTAGGAATACTTGGTGTAATATTTGCGATTATTTCTTTAGTTAAGAAAGCAAGTAAAGGTAAGGCTATAGCAGGTTTAATTTTAGGGATTTTGTCAGTTGTTATAACTTTATCTTTGCAAAGTAGTTGGGCTGAATCTTTAGATGAAGTTTCTAATGATTTGGATAATGCAGCTGGTAATAATACTGAAGAAATACTTGGCAGAGATGTCGATGTTAGTATTGGTACTTTTGAAGGTAATTTAGATGAGTATGGATTGGTTGATTCTAAATTAACGGTTACAGTTACTAATAAAACTAGCGAGACTAAATCATTTAGTATTCAAATTGAAGCGGTAGATGCAAGTGGTAGTAGAATTACAACTGATTATATTAATGCTGATAGTTTAGGTGCTAATCAAAGTCAAGATTTTGACATATTTACTTATGTTAGTAGTGAAGATTTAGAAGCGATGCAAAGTGCTACTTTCAATGTTGTAGAAATATCAATGTATTAAAAAATCTACTTACTTTTGATGTGAACCCCATTTAGGAGACATCATAAAAAGAACTATTCTTTTAATAAAAAATCAAGGGCGAACGAAGTG
>CALVJE010000102.1 GCA_944331725.1 uncultured Bacilli bacterium
ATGAAAAAAATAGTGCTTAACACACTATATTTTCATGATGTTTTACAATTTTCTCAAATTAAGCTGTGAATAGTAACTATCTTTTTTAAATTCTATTTGCATTAATATAATCTATAGGACTTTTATAGGTGCTTAATCTTTTAGATAATACTTTAATTTGGGTATTACTTCTTGTTGTTACTGGAAATAATTTGTCAGTATAGATAGCACTTATTTGATTATTATAATATTTTTTTAATTCATTTAAAGTTATTTGATTAAATAAACAAGAAATAGTTGAATTATTGATATGTAATATTTCTCTTTGACTTATATTTTTATCTAATATATAGTGTTCTGGATCTATTAATACTATTTTATCTTCTGTAAAAATAGTATTATCTTTTTTTAAATCATCGAGAATAATATGTCTTTTACTAAGTTCTTTACTTAATACAAATAGATTTTCTATATTTTCTATTAAATAATCACTTGGCATTAATAAGATATTTTTATAAATTTCTTGATAGTATTTCATTATGTAAGCGTCAGCTTTAAATTCATATTTATTATTTTTATATAACAATTCATCTATAGAGACTAAATTAGTACTAGTTATTTCTTTTAGAGTATTAAAAAGATAAGTTGTAAGAAAATATTTAATTTTAAAGTCTTTATCATTATATATTTTTATACATTGGTTTTCATTATATCTATAGACATTTCCATATTCACCATTGTTTATAAAATTACTTAAAATGCTATCATCTATAATTACTTTTCTATTATCTATAGTAAAATACTCCATAATACCACCTAGTGATATTATAGCATATTTATTCTACAGTAACAGATTTTGCTAAATTCTTAGGTTTATCTATATCTGTTCCTTTTAATAATGCTGTATAATAAGCGATTAATTGATAAGGTATTATTACAAGTATACTTTTAACAAAATAACTTCCTTTAGGTATATTTATAATAGTAAAAGATTTATCATTATATTCATCATCTGTTATTAAATAAACATCTGCTCCTCTTGCTAATACTTCTTTTAAATTACTTATTGTTTTAGCATTTAAATTAGAGTTAGTAGCACTAGCGAAGACAGGAGTATTTTTTTCTATTAGAGAAATAGTTCCGTGTTTTAGTTCTCCTGATGCATATGATTCACTATGGATATAAGATATTTCCTTTAATTTTAAAGCACCTTCCATACTAAGATAATAATCTAAACCTCTTCCTATATAAAAGATATCTTTTTCTTTATAAATATTTTTAGAAATAGATAAATATAGATCTTTATTATTTAGTAGGGGAGTAATTAATTCACTTATGTTTTTAAACTCATCAATTACTTCTAAAACATTCTTTTTACTAATAGTTTTACTTCTATAACCAGTTATTAAAGCTAGTAATGATAAAAGGCTAACTTGAGCGGTATATGCTTTAGTTGATGCAACTGCTACTTCATTACCTGCTTTTGTATATAAACAAGTATCTACTAAATGAGATATTGTACTATCTTTAACATTAATTATACCTAAAGTAGGGTAGTTTTCTTTCTTTACTAATTTTAAAGCAGCGATAGTATCAGCGGTTTCTCCTGATTGAGAGATAAAAATAGTTAAAGTATCTTTAGATAAAAAATTATTTTGATAGCGATATTCACTTGCTAAATAAACATTACATAAAGTATTAGTAAATTCTCTAAATAAATATTTACCAACTAATCCTGCGTGATATGCAGTACCACAACCAACGATATCTATTTGTTTGTATTTAGTTAAATCAGGAAGTGTTAATAAAGTATCTATATTGTCAATATAAGGCTTAACAGTATTATAAATAGTCTCTTTTTGTTCCATTATTTCTTTTAACATATAATGCTTATAATGACCTTTAGAATTACTTATATTTTCATCTTTATAAACATTAATATCTTTTTGTAATACATTTCCCTTATTATCATAAATAGTAATATTATTTGCACTTATTTTAGCATATTCTAAATCATTTAATATATAGTAGTTATTAGTATATTCTATTATCGCTCTAATATCGCTAGAAACTATATTAGTATTATCACTAATACCTATAATAATAGGACTTTCTTCTTTTAGACAATAAATATTTTCTAAATCATTATCAATCATCATAACAATAGCATAACTACCAATTACTTTTTCCATAAAAGATTTAATAGTTTTATCTATATCATTAAATTTTTCATAATAATAATTTAATAAAGCACAAGCTACTTCTGTATCAGTATCTGTTTTAAATATATAATTCACTTTTATTAATTGATTTTTAATCTCTTCAAAATTTTCTATTATTCCATTATGAACAATAGTAATATGTTTAACTTTATGAGGATGAGCATTAATACTATCTGCTTTTCCGTGAGTTGCCCATCTAGTATGAGCGATACCTATATTACTTTCATCGCTTTTAGTAAGTTTGTTTTTTAGTTTATTAACCTTACCACTTGTTTTTACAATATTTATTTTATTATTTTTAAGGTATGCAACACCTGCTGAATCATAACCTCTATATTCAAGATTTTTTAATCCCGTTATTAAGATAGGGAGTATATTTCTATCTTTAGAAATACCCCCAACAATTCCACACATAAATTCTCCTTCCTACTTTGATATATGTTTTGTTGTAATATTGTTTTTACATTTTGTCATATATCTAACGACTAGTAGCCGTGGTAACATAACCGCTGTTCTGCGATAATTACCAACCTCGTCAACCAAACTGGTTAAACAACGCTTTAAATAAGTTATTACCTCCATCTAACTTATCTTTAATAATAGTTTATGTTAAATTCATTTATTTTGTCAAATTGTAAGTGTTAATAATTGTAAAACGTGTTATAATTTAGTTATGTTCACGTAGCTCAGTAGGATAGAGCGTTTCCCTCCGAAGAAATTGGTTAAAGTATAGCGATTATTAATTAAACCTTTATTTTATAAGAAAAGATAGAAATATAAAATAATAAGTGTCGCGAATCTGTCGCGAATAAATTTATCTATCTGTTACTACTCAGCCATAAAATAACGAATTTTAAGTAATTCGTTATTTTTACATGGTAAAACTAGGCAAACAAAATC
>CALVJE010000103.1 GCA_944331725.1 uncultured Bacilli bacterium
GAAGCAGGAGATATTGTCGCTATTGCAGGTCTTGCTGATATATCAGTAGGAGAGACTATTTGTAATATGGGAGATAATTTACCTTTACCTGTTTTACATATAGATGAACCAACTCTACAAATGACTTTTGGAACTAACTCTAGTCCTTTTGTAGGCCGTGATGGAAAAATACTTACTGCTAGAAAGATAGAAGAAAGATTAATTCGTGAGACTCAAAAAGATGTTTCACTAAAGGTAGAACCTAATGGTAGTGATAGCTTTCTTGTCTCTGGTCGTGGTGAATTACATCTTGGAATATTAATAGAAAATATGCGCCGTGAAGGTTTTGAACTTGAAGTATCTAAACCTAAAGTAATTATTAAAGAAATAGATGGTGTAAAATATGAACCTTGGGAAGAGTTACAAATAGAAGTACCAGAAGATGTTGTTGGTAGTGTTATTGAACATCTAGGAACCAGAGGTGGAGTTATGTCTAATATGACTAACTTTGAAAATCAAGTACGATTAAACTATACAATACCTTCTCGTGGACTTATTGGTTTTTCAACTGATTTTATGACTATGACTAAGGGATATGGAATTATGAATCATACCTTTAAATCATATGAACCTTATGAAAACGTAGATATTGGAGAGCGTAAACTTGGTGTTCTTGTTTCTGTTGAAAATGGTAATTCTACCGCTTATGCGATTGGTAATCTTGAAGATAGAGGTACTATGTTTATTGAACCAGGTACAGAAGTTTATGAAGGTATGATAATAGGAGAATGTAATCGTGATTATGACCTTGCTGTTAATGTTGTTAAAGGTAAACAATTAACTAATATGCGTGCTGCAGGAAGTGATCATACAGTAGTCTTAAAAAGACCTCGTCCTATTACCTTAGAGTATGCACTTGATTATATAAACTCAGATGAACTTGTAGAGGTTACTCCTAACTTTATTAGACTTAGAAAACGTATTTTAAATACTGAAGAAAGAAAAAAGTATGATGCTAAAAAAAATAAATAGGCTTTGTTATAGTCTATTTATTTTTCTGTTGTTAGATAGATAATGTTAATATTTATGATTAAAGAAAATTTGTATAGTTTTCATAGATAGTGTGCTATACTATTCACAGCAGTTAGGAAGTGATAAATATGATCGAACAAAATAGTTTAATTTTAAGACCAATGATGAAAATAGTAGAGTTAGTTCCACATTTAAAAAGAAAGAATATAAAATTTGAAAAGTGTTCTGAAAATGATGCTATTAAATATTTAACAGAAAATAATAATTATTATAACGTTACGGCTTATAAAAATAATTTTGTTAAATATCAATGTGGAGAATTTAAAGGTAAATATATAGATTTAGATTTTGCTTACTTAAAAGATTTATCTATTATAGATTATAGAACAAGATTATTGCTATTTAAGATGATAATAGATATAGAACATTATTTAAAAATTAGAATATTGAATACTATAGAGAATATAGATGAAGAAGATGGCTATAATATTGTTAATCTTTATTTAGAAAAAGATTATAATGATTTAAAATTTCCAAAGAGAGTACATGATAGCATTAGAAAAAAAGTTAGTAATGAATATTATAAAAAAATCTTTTCTAAATATGATATTGATAAAGATAAAAAAATTGAGAATATGCCTATATGGGAATTCCTTGAAATTATAACTTTTGGAGAACTAGTTAATTTTTTTGAGTTTTATACTAAAGAATATAATTTAGATGATAATAAATATGTATTTATATTAAGAGAAGTTAATAAACTTAGGAACGCAGTAGCACATAATTCTTGTGTTTTATCTGAACTTGATAAAAAAGATAATTTGCATAGAGCAGATACATTAATAATTAATTATTTAAAAGAATGTGGTATTGGAAAAGAAAATAGAAATAATAAACTTGCTAATTCTAGAATCAGGCAAATTACTTATACGTTATATATGTTTAATATAATTGTTAGTAGTGAAGGTGTAAGAAATAATGTTAAACATGATATAACAGAGTTATTTTATGGAAGAATAATTCTTAATAGTAAGTACTATACTAATAATGGGCTATTGAAATCCATATATAGTTATTTTGACAAAATTATTGAAAAAAATTATAAAGAAAATTTGGATCAATAGTTTGACATAGGTTAATATCTATGCTATATTATCTATGCAAGGAAAAAATGTTAAATCATTTTTGTAAGGGGTCTATTTTAGGATAGAGCCCTATTTTTCTTTTTTATAATATTTTTTTATATTTTTTGTACATTTAATTAATTTTTCTGATATAATCATAGTAACAACTTCCTTTTTTATTCTGTTAAAACCATTATAGGAAGTTGTTTTTATTTTGTCTATAATTTATTTAGATTCCCACAACTTTTGTGCAAGAACCTAATATTTATTGAACTAGGTACAGTAGTTTATGAAGGTATGATAATAGGAGAAATGTAATTGTGATGATGACCTTGTCACTTAGAATATGCACTTGATTATATAAACTCAGATGAACTTGTAGAGGTTACTCCTAATTTTATTAGACTTAGAAAACGCATTTTAAATACTGAAGAAAGAAAAAAGTTTGATGCTAAAAAAAATAAGTAGTTCAAAGTTGAATTACTTATTTTCTTTTATATAACCAGATTCTTTTAATTCCTCTTCTAGCTTTTCATTAGAAACTGCTCCTGATATTTTATTTTCCTCTTTACCTTTATCAAAGAATATTACTGTAGGAGTACCACTTATTGTGACTAAATCATTAAATTCTTTTCTTTCTTCATCACTTAAATTATATATATTAATAGAATAAGCTTCTAAATTATTAGTCTTTAATACTGCTCTAAATCTTGGAGAGAATTCTTCACAGTGACTACAACCTGTTTGAATAACTTCTAGAATAAAACTATCCTTATTATTTATCTTTTCTTCTAAGTCCTTAAAATTTATTTCTGTTACTGTATTATTATTATTACTACAACCAGTTATCATTATAGTAGATATAACTATTAATATTACAGCCATTATTTTTTTCATTTCCAACACCT
>CALVJE010000104.1 GCA_944331725.1 uncultured Bacilli bacterium
ATTTATTTTATAAATTATACGAAGAGCTATTTCTCTTACTTCATTTCTTGTTTTCAAAAGTATCACTCGCTTTCTTAATTTATTTTATCAAAAAATGTCACATATGAAAAGAACAAATATCAAAAAACATTTGTTCTATTAAAAAATGTATCTTGTTAGATTGATTATTTGTATCATATGTGTTAGTATATCTGTTAGGAATACTTAGTAATGGGTGTTTACCTCTTTCAACTGTCTTTATTCGAGGGGGTTAGAAAGGGGACTTGCTTATGAGTAAGAAGGATTTTTTAATATCAGTATTACTGATTATTATTGTTCTTTTGATTATATACAACTAAGAAAAACGCCCTATTACAACTTTGTAATTAGGGTGTTCACTCAAAAACATTGGAGGTAACACCCAGGTGCAAAACTAGGTATTCCTCTTTTTTTATAATATGTAAAATTCCTTTACATATACATCTTATCATAAATATTACTTTCTAGCAAGGGATGGACAAGATTAATTAAAGTAATGTATATTAATTATAGGAGGAACAATATGGAACTTAAAAATATAAAGAAAATAGTTTTACATCTTCATCTAGATGGTTCACTTGATTTAGATCTTGCTAAAAAATACGTTAAAGAAGATGGTTATAATTTAACTGATAAGGAAATAATTAAAGACTTACAAGTAGACAAAACTTGTCATAATTTAAATGACTATTTAGATAAATTTACTCTTGCTATTTCTCTTTTACAAACTAAAGAAAGATTAGAGGAAGCTACTTATACTCTATTTAAAAAATTATCTAAAGAAAATGTTATCTATGCAGAAATAAGATTCGCACCTATTAAACACAAAGAAAAATCTCTTAGTCTAGATGAAGTAATATCTAGTGTTATTAAAGGAATGGAGAAAGCTAAAAATGAATTTAATATTTATGGAGGAATTATTTTATGTTGTATGAGAGATAGTAGTAAAGAAGATAATTTAGAGATTGTAAATTATGCTAATAAATATCTTAATAAAGGTGTTGTTGCCATAGACTTAGCAGGTGCAGAAAGCTTATATAAAACTAAAAATTTTAAATATATATTTGATTTATGTAGAAAAGAAAATATACCATATACAATACACGCTGGAGAAGCTGATGGTAAAGAAAGTATAAACTCTGCTTTAGACTTTAAAACTAAAAGATTAGGTCACGGTATAAGATGTATAGAAGATAAAGATACTATGGAAAGAATAATTAATGATAGAATTCTTTTAGAAATATGTCCTACTAGTAACTTTCAAACAGAAGCGATTAAAGGAAAACATCCATTAGAATATTTATATAATAATAATATTTTAATATCTATAAATACTGATAATGATACAGTTTCTAATATAAATATTAATGATGAGTATAGTAATGTTTTAAATACTACTAATTTAACTATTACTGACTTAGTAAAATGTAATTATAATTCTATTCCCTATTTATTTACAACAGATGATATTAAAAACAAATTAAAAGAAATAATAGAAAAAGAAAACTTCAATTAATGTGAAGTTTTCATTAGTTTTAGAAACTTTATATTTTTAATAGGTCTATAAAGAAGAAATAGAAAGGTAGTCATAATAACACTAGTAAATAAAAGAAAATTAATTGTTATAGCATTACTATATAATACTAGATTTAGAATTGAAAGAATTAAGAAAGAAATTAATAGAATAAAATATTTAATTCTAAATGATTTATTTTTCTTATACATATCTTTTAGTTCATTAATAGATAGTTTTCTACCCTTCCCTTTAAATATATCTTTAATAGTAGAGTTTGCAATTAAAGTTATAATACTACCAAAGATAATACCAACTAGTATAATAAATAGATATGAATATGGTAGATAGTAACTAAGACTTGCAAAAGTAAGATAGAAAATAAAACCTATAATAATACCTATTATTCCCATTATATTACAATTATTATTTTTATTATCACTAATATATATTAACTTATCAGTAAAGTTATAATAGTAATTTAAATTCTTTTTACTATCTTTATAGATTAAAACATAATTCATTAATTATCATCCCTTTTATTCTTTATATCAAATAATTTTATATATTGTCTATTGTTTGTATTCTCTTTTCTTTGACTTTTTATATGATCTATAATATGTTTTAATTTTAGAAAATTATCAAGTAAAGCATAGTAGTTTTTACTCTTTTCGTCAATAACAATATCAAGATCTGCAAAATCATCAAAGCTAGATAGAATATCTATATTTTCAAAATTATTTTTTTCAGTAACAACACCATTATTATCTTCTTTATAAATTCTAAATTCCTTATCTATTATTAGAGTGTGATATATATCGGGAGTAATTCTATAATCTTCATAGTGTTTCTTTACTAAAGTATTAACCATTCTAAAATAATCAGTATTATTTAAAGCATTATTCATAACAGTTTTAATTGACTCAATTATATTGATATTATCTTTACTATAATACCATTTTCCTCCCTTAGCTAGGGTAACATTGGTATCCTCAAAATTAAACTGATAGCACTGTAAAATGTGATTATTATCACCTAAAGCATAATTAAAGTAAGAAACAATAAAATTAGCTTCATCTTCTATTTTAAAACTATAGTGTTCAGTACTATTTTTACCTAATTTACAAATATGAACAGTATCATCATCTATTATATCAATATAATGTTTGTTACCATTAGAATCTTCTTCTATATTAATGCAATCTGCACTTATAGAACAAGTTGAATTATTAAACGGAGCTATATAATAATTTATAAGTTCATTTGCTATTTCATTTTCTCCTATAATAGGAAAACTATCTTTTAATATTTGTACTAAATCATATTTCATTTTAATCACCTATCTTTTTAATATCGTGTTTTTGAACATATCTTAAAACTTTCATAAAGTTA
>CALVJE010000105.1 GCA_944331725.1 uncultured Bacilli bacterium
ACTTTTTCTGTATCTTCATTTTTAGGCATATCTTCATTTATAACAGCATCAGTTATATAAGAATTAATCACATCATCATAAGTTTCTATTGTATAAATAACAAGTGAATCTCTACTAATAGCATTTAAAAAATAATTGATTCTATCATAATAATACAATGAACCATTCTCTATATAAAAACAACTTTTTTCTATTGAATTATTGCTAATAACAAAAACTTTCTTATCATCACTATAACTTGTTAACAAGCGATTTCTCTTAATACCTTCTATATCTACCTCTTGACCATTTTTTAGTTGTTCTTCTATTTTTTTAAAATCATCTAAAGACACATTATAAGCGATAAAATCTTCATCAGAATATAGTCTTATCATATCGTATAACGAATACTCTTTTTCCTTCCAACTATTATTACGTTCAAAAATAACAGATTGTTCTTTTACTTTATCATTAACTACTAAATCAGCAGAATTTTCTTCTATCATATTTTCTATTTCTTGATAATAACTAACTACTTCTTCAAATTTTTCTCTAACTAAAGAAACATTTTGGTGAAAATTATCATCTACTCTTATATGAGAGAGTTCCTTAGATAATATTTCTTTATTTTTCTTTTCAGTTTCCTCTTTCGCTTCCTCGAAACTATCAAAGACTTTATCTACATTGGTAGAGTTATTGCATCTCCCATTCATTAAACAAAACTCTGGTTCTACTCTAGATAAGTCTCCATATTGATTATCTTTTCCATAAGAAAAAACAACTTTATATTCACAAATAGTATTACCATATCTATTATATTTTTCTTCCCTACCTACTAAATAACATTTAGATACTATATAACATACTACCCCATACTCTCTTTCCAAATCATTAAGACCAGAAGCCCAACCAGTCTGTTCTATAATAGGCATAACTGCATACTTTATTGGGTAATTATTTTTCATTATGTATCCCCTTCACTTTATATTTATCCTCACCATAAAGTTTATATACTTTTTGATGAGAAATTTCTTCTTCAAAAGATAATTTCCTATCAAGTTCTTCTAAACCATCAATAAAATTTTCACTAATAGAATATGAAATTGTATCAAGATAGTTTTTTTCACAGTAAGGTCCTTCAGTCTTAGGACACCCCAACATAGAAACATAACCATCAGGTGACTTATATATTTGTAAAATATTATTACCAGTTATTTCTTCTAAAATATTTGGATAATTAGAAACAAATAATATTTCTTCTCCACATAATCCACAAGGAAAAACTCCTCTATCTGTATACTTTAAATATCCTCCTCTTATTTTCTTATCTCCAGTTAAACCAAAAGTCAAAGTAAAACCAGCTTTTAATCTTTCTTCCATTATTCTACTACTCCTTCTAATACTTTACTATTATCTATATATAAAATCTTTTTATTCTTCTTTAAACTCTTTTTAACATCAATAATACATTGATTACTACTACCAACATAATGAATTTTTTCTGAAGCTAATCTCAGTACAAATCTCCCATCAAGTAACACATCTATATTATTCAAAATAATATCTAAATTTTTATCAATCTTCATCTGTTCTAACAACTCTTCAAAAGTATAACCTGTATAAAGCCAAATAGTTTTATCTTTAAATTTTTCTCTAATCTCTTTAACTAATTTAGATATTTCGCATCTATTTCCTAAAAACAAAGGATCTCCCCCAGATAAAGTTATTCCACTACACCATTCTTTTTCTAATTCATTAAATATTTCTTTTTTAGCAGCATCATCAAAAACTAATCCATCATTAGGATCCCAAGTAACAGCATTTTGACAAGCGTGACAATGATGAGAACAACCAGATACCCATAACACTACTCTAAGTCCTTCACCATTAAGCATATCTGCTTTTGTTATATTATGATATCTCATTACATAGACTTCCTTTCAGATATTTCTACCATCTTAGCATTACTAAGCATAGTATCACCGTGAACTCTAGAATAAGAAAGATATCCATTCATTCTATCTATCTTTGTTAAATCACTACTTCCACACTTAGGACAAACATCCATATCTAACTCTTCGTGTCCACAATTATTACAATATGCAAGTGATAAATTAACCCCTTCATAAAAACCTTTATCCATCGCTCTTTCTACATAAGTAATCATTGCTTTCGTATTATAACTTAAATTATAACGAACGTACTGTATTCTACCACCTTTAAATAATTCCCAAAATCTATCTTCCAAGTCTTGTTTTTCTATACCACTAATATCTTCCCAAACACCACAATGGAAGCTGTTAGAAACGTATTCACGAGAACTAACTCCAGGAATAATACCATATTTTTTACGGAATTGTTTAATCTGTAAACCACATAAACTCTCCGCTGGTGTACCATATATAGCATACAAAATATTATCTTCTTTTTTAAACTCTGTAGTTTTCTTATTTATATATTTCATAACTTCAAGAGCAAAAGATCCATCTTCAACAATACTTTTACCATTATATAACTCTTGTAATTCATTTAAAGCCGTAATACCAAAAGATGCTGTAGAACTTTTTAAAATTGGTTCAATAGACTCTTCTGATTTCAAATTACCTCCATAAAAACCACCTTGACAGTAAGCTAAAGGATTAGTAGAAGCTTTACGTTTAGATAGATATC
>CALVJE010000106.1 GCA_944331725.1 uncultured Bacilli bacterium
GGTGCGCTCGAAGGGATTCGAACCCCTGACCTTTTGGTTCGTAGCCAAACGCTCTATCCAACTGAGCTACGAGCGCATATGGCTTCTTGCCTATGTATCGATAATATCATTATTTCTTAATCCCGTCAAGCATTTTATTAATTTTTTTCTTATTTTATTATAAAATATTCATAATAACCTATAATTATGCTATTATTTTGGTAGGAGGTAATATATGAACATATTAGTAACAGGAGGTTTAGGCTTTATTGGTAGCCATACTTGTGTAGAATTATTAAATGCAAATTATAAGGTTGTTATTATTGATAACTTATCTAACTCTAATATTGATGTATTAGATAAAATAGAACAAATAACTTCTAAAAGACCTAAATTTTATAAAATAGATTTATGTGATAAAGAGAAAGTAAGAGAAGTATTCAAAGAAAATAAAATAGATGCCGTTATCCATTTTGCAGGTTATAAAGCAGTTGGAGAATCAGTTAATAACCCTTTAAAGTATTATCGTAATAATTTAGATTCAACTCTTACATTATTAGAAGTTATGAAAGAAGAAAATTGTCATAATTTAATCTTTTCATCAAGTGCAACTGTTTATGGTACACCTAAAAAGTTACCAATTAAAGAAGACTTTCCACTATCTACAACAAATCCCTATGGTACTACTAAATTAATGATTGAAAGAATTCTTAAAGACGTTAGTATCTCTGATAAAGAAATATCTATAATTGTCCTTAGATATTTTAATCCAATAGGTTCTCATAAGAGTGGCTTACTAGGAGAAAATCCAAATGGTATTCCAAATAACTTAATGCCATATATCGTTAGAGTTGCAAATAAAGAATTACCATTTCTAAATGTCTTTGGAAATGACTATGATACTAAAGATGGAACTGGAGTAAGAGATTATATTCACGTAATTGATCTTGCTAAAGGACATTTAAAAGCATTAGAGAAAAGTCTTAACTTTAAAGGTATAGAGTATTATAACTTAGGAACAGGAACAGGTTATAGTGTTTTAGAGTTAGTTAAAACTTTTGAAAAAGTAAATAATGTAAAAATACCATATAAAATAGTGAATAGACGAGAAGGAGATATTGCTGAATGTTACGCAGATCCTACCAAAGCTTATAAAGAATTAGGTTTTAAAGCAGAATATGATATAGAAGATATGTGTAAAGATTCTTATAATTTTATTAAAAATAAAGAAAGTCATAATTAATTTAGACTTTCTTTTTACAAATATTCTTTTAATTTTTTAATAATATCATCTTGAAAATCTTTAAAATCATTAGCAAGTTCTAAGACTTTATCATCAATTTCTTTGTCTTTATACTTCTTTAATTTCTTCTCTAAATCGATACTACCCATAGATACACCTTTAATAAGCATATCTGAGATTGCAGAATCACTATTATCATCTTTAACTTCTTTATCAATACCCATATTAGCCATTACTTTAGAAACAAGACCATTCTTTTCTTTTTTACAGTTATTCTTATTTAATATCTTTTTAGCATCTTTAAAATATCTCTCATAACCTTTAATGATATCTTCAACAGTATCTTTAATCTTGTTATCTTTTTTCTCTAAAGTATTACTAAGCTTAGTTAAAGTAGAAATCGCCATTTCACTATCTTTATAAATATGATTAACAATTTCTAAACTTTCATCCATATAAATCATTCCTTTCATCTTTAATATGAACTTTTTTTAAACTTTTATTCCAAATATTTATAGAACTTGATATAATTAAGAAGGTAGAGAAAGGTAAGTGAGAAGTAATGATTAAAAAGATAGATAATATTTCTATAAATTGCCAGAGTAGTATTAAGATTACTGATGGCTTAACTATTTATTTTGACCCTTATGATATTAAAGAAAAAGTAAATAATGCCGATTATATTTTTATAACCCATCCTCATTGGGATCATTTTGATTTAGATTCTATAACTAATATTGCAAATGAAAAAACTATAATAATTGGACCAACTAGTGTTATAGAAAAGTTAGATAACTATAAGACATTAGAAGTCAAAGTTAATAATATTTATAACTTAGATAACATCTCTTTTATGACTGTACCTGCTTATAACATAGATAAAGATTTTCATCCTAAAGATGCAGGTTATGTTGGTTATATTGTAACGCTTAATAATATAACTTACTATATTGCAGGAGATACTGATGTAATAGATGAGTTAAAGGCGATAAAAGCAGATGTTATCTTCTTACCAGTAGGAGGAACTTATACAATGACAAAAGAAGATGCCGTAGTTCTTGCAAATACTATAAAACCTATATATGCTATTCCTATTCATTATGGACTTGCTGTAGGGGATGAGTTAGATGCAAAATACTTTGTTAATAATATAGATAAAGAAATAAAGAGTAAAATATTTTATTAAAAGGGGTAAATTATGATAGAGTTTAAAAATGTTTTTAAAAAATATAAAAGTACTAATGTTCTTTCTAATATTTCTTTTAAAATAGATACAGGAAATATTGTTTGTTTAATAGGAGAGAGTGGTTGTGGTAAAACTACAACTTTAAAAATGATTAATAGATTAATTAATCCTACTAAAGGACATATTTTAATAGATGGAGAAGATATAAATAATAAAAATGTTAT
>CALVJE010000107.1 GCA_944331725.1 uncultured Bacilli bacterium
TATAGATAAACCAGTTGCATATTTATATACATAAAATGGTGTATAGAAATGTGGTATTCTTAAACACTCATATCTAACTTCATCATCAACTATTACATTAGGACCAAAATATAATTTATTTAATTCATAATAATAGTTACAAATACCATCACTTGTTAATACTTCCCCTTTATCAGTTAATTCGTGAATATGTTTTTCAAACTCTGCAAACATAGTCTGTCTAAAGATTGTCGCCTTAAAAAAATCAAGTCTTTCATTTAAAATGAATAGTTTTTCATCTTTAGTTTTAGCATTATCTTCCATATAATAAGAAAGTAATAATTCGTTTACTGTAGAAGCTATTTCTGCTAAAAATATAGGATATCCTGAATTTTCATAAGAATTGTAATGATTAGAAAAATAAGTATGCATAGAATGTCCTAATTCGTGAGCAAGAGTAGATACATCATTATATTCATTAGTATAATTTAATAAAACAAATGGTTTAGTATCATAACTTCCTGAGGAATAGGCTCCACTTCTTTTATTAAGATTAGGATACTTATCAATATAACCTTCACTAAAGGCTTTATTAAGTTCTCTAATATACTCATCTCCTAATGGACTTAGAGCATTTTTAACTAGTTTTTCTCCTTCATCAAAGGTATACTTTTTATCTATATTTTTAATAGTATTAATATAACCATCATATAGATGAAATTCATCTAAGCCAAGTATTTTTTTCTTCACATCAAAATACTTATAAAGACTAGGTAAATTATTGTGAACTACTTTAATTAAATTATCATAAAGCTTAGTAGGAATAAAGTCATCAAAAAGACTTGCCTCCCTACTTGAATTATATTTCTTAAGTTTACTAGATACTGATAATGCTTCACAAGTAGATGCTAGTGTTGATGTTAGAGTGTTTTTAAAGTTACCATATACTTTATGATAATTAATAAATGCTTCTTTTCTAACCTCCCTATTTTTAGAACTTAAGAAAGTACTATAATTACTAGAAGTAAGTTCTACTTGCTTTCCATTTTCATCTTTAATAGTACCAAACTTCATATCTGTATCCATTAGAAAGTCAGCTGTATCACTACTACTATCTAATACTTTAGAAAAAGCTGTTATAATATGTTCCTCTTCTTTAGATAAAGTATGTTCTTTATATCTTAATATATCTAACATTTGATGTTTAAAAGAACCAAGTTCTTTTTCTTTATCTAAATATCCCATAATAGTATCTTTATCTTGTTCTAAAATCATAGGAACAACAAAAGATGTAGCTTCATTATAAGATTGATATAAATTATTAATCTTTCCATAAAGTTCTTGATAAGTAGAATTCCCTGTATCTTCATCATATTTACGAGTTGCATAAGTATATAGTTTTGCTATTAATCTAGATGTCTTACTGTCTATTAGTAAAAACTCTTTGAAAGATGTACTATCATTTAAAAATGTATCTTGCATTTTACCTAAAGTACTAATATTATCTTTAACTACGTTATAATCTTTATTGTATTCATCTAAACTCTTATAGACACTTTCTATATCCCATTTATCAACATCTTTGACTTCTTCTCTTTTTATTAGTTTATCCATATTATTACCAGCAAGAAGTAGTCCTAAACATAGCACTACTTCTCACGTTTCCTTTCTATCCTTTATTTTTCTTCAAAGTCTGCATCTTTTACATCATCTTTTTTATCTGATGTATCTTCACTATTGTTAGCATTTGCTTGATTTTCTTTTTGAACATTCTCATAAACTTTAGTTGCAAGTGCCATAGCTTTCTCTTGTAGTTTATCTTTTTTAGCTTTAATATCATCTAAGTCATTCTTAGATAAAGCTTCTCTTAAATCTTTAATTAAATCTTCTGCTTCTTCCTTTTCTTTTTTATCAACTTTATCTCCTAAATCTTTAAGTGATTTCTCAGTTTGGAATACAAGTTGTTCTGCTTCATTCTTAAGATCAGCTTCTTCTTTACGTTTTTTATCAGCTTCTTTATTTTCTTCAGCTTCTTTTCTCATCTTTTCAATCTCTTCATCAGAAAGGTTTGTAGATGATGTAATTGTAATAGATTGTTCTTTGTTAGTACCAAGATCTTTAGCAGTAACATTAACAATACCATTAGCATCTATATCAAACTTAACTTCAATTTGTGGAACTCCTCTTGGTGCAGGTGGAATATTAGTAAGTTGGAATCTACCAAGTGTTTTATTGTCAGCAGCCATACTTCTTTCACCTTGTAATACGTGCACGTCAACAGCAGGTTGATTATCTGCAGCAGTTGAGAACACTTCTGATTTACTTGTTGGAATAGTAGTATTTCTAGGAATTAATACTGTCATAACACCACCTAATGTTTCAATACCAAGTGATAATGGTGTAACATCAAGTAAAACGATATCATTAACATCACCTGTTAAAACACCACCTTGAATAGCAGCACCCATAGCAACTACTTCATCAGGATTAACTTCACGAGATGGTTCCATACCAAGTTCTTTCTTAACTGTTTCATATACAAGTGGAACTCTAGTAGAACCTCC
>CALVJE010000108.1 GCA_944331725.1 uncultured Bacilli bacterium
TATCTGTTCCAAAGTTAACTGATGAAAATGGAACTTGTGCTCCTGCTCTAGAATGCATTGTATTTAAATTATGAATAAATGCTTCCATCGCTTGCCCAGTCGCTCTATCAGTTTTTTGCATTGCCTTAAGATAACTCTTTTCAAATATTTCGTGAATTCTATTAGAACCCTTCCCATAATCACTAAATTCTTTTACATCAAGTTCAATTGATTCTACTTTATCAATTTCCCTAATAATTCTATCTATATTAATACCTGGAATAAATCCTTCTAAATCAAGAAAATCATAAATTGTTTGTTTAAATTGTTTCTTAAATGTTTTAAGTACTCCTGGTGCTAAATAATAGTCAAGTGCAGGTATCGCTTGTCCTCCGTGTTGATCATTTTGATTCGCTTGCACTACGATACAAGCAAGTGAAGCATAAGTTGAAATATCTTGAGGTGGTCTAACATATCCGTGTCCTGTATCAAAACCATTTTTAAATAGTCTTGCTAAATCTATTTGACAACAAGTAGTAGTACCCATCGCTAAGAAATCCATATCGTGAATATGTATAGTACCATTATCGTGCGCTTCTGCATATTCTTTTTTCATTAAGTATGCTTTAGCAAACTCTTTAGATACAGTCGCACCATATTGTAACATCGTACCCATTGGACTATTTCCATCAATATTAGCATTTTCTCTTTTTGCATCTTCTTCATTAGCAGACTTAAGTCCAAGATTTTCTAATGATTTTAAGAGCTTATGAGTTTTATTATCTCCAAAGAAAGATTCTCTAGATTGATTTCTTCTTTCTCTATATTCTGAAAATGATTTATATACATCAAGATATCCTTTACTAGATAATTCTTTCTCTATATAGTCTTGAATTTCTTCTATTTTAAAACGATTATTCTTTTCATCTTTATCTTTTATTATTTTCTTTAAAACAGCACTATATACTTTTTGAATATCAGAAGAGTTATATTTCTTTTCTTTTTCACTCTCATCATCATCTACTTCAATACTATCAAAGCCTTTTTTTATCGCTAAAGCTATTTTCGCTCCATCAAAATCTACTTTTTTACCATTTCTCTTAATTACTGTAACCCCTTCTAATTGGTCATTTAATTCATTTACTCCTGTCATATTTTACCTCCTATTTAAGTCAATTGTAAGAGTTGCAAATTCAAAAATCAATAGATAATTTTAAGAAAAAAATTAACTTTTTTATAAAACCATTGATATATATAGTTTTAATAAAAAAACTTTTTTTGTTCGATTTACGACAATTTACGTTTATGTACATTTTTGCATTTTTCTAAAAATCATTTTTATATTTTTTCAAAAAATATAAGTTTCAAAAATAACAATTACCTTATTTTTCAACAAAATCAATATTAAAAAGCAAGATTTTTTATATTTTCCAAAAAAAACATTTTTTCTTTTTTTAAATTTTTCCTTGTTCTTCTATATAACAAGTACCACATAAAGATTCATAAAAAACATCACTTTTATCATCAATAACAATACTATCTCCATCAAAAGTAAATTTACCATCAACCTTTCTCGCATTAAAGCGTGCTTTCTTTCCACACCGACAAATTGTTGGCATTTCTTCTAATGCATCAGCAAGTTCTAATAATCTAATTGATCCTTCAAATCCATTTGTTTTAAAATCAGTTCTAAGTCCAAAAGCAATAACAGGAATATTATATTTTTTTGTAATATAAAATAACTCATCTACTTGTTTCCTTTTTAAAAATTGTGCTTCATCAACTAATATACAAGAAAGAGAAGAAATATTATCTCCTAATTTAGAAATAATACTATCATCTTCATCAATTAAATAATCAACCTTTCTTTCAAGACCAATACGAGAAACTATCTTTTCATCACCTTTAGTATCAACACTAGGCTTCAAAACTACTACTTTCTTGCCATTTTCTTCATAATTATAAGCAGTCTGTAAAAGAATAGTAGACTTTCCAGCATTCATCGCTCCATATCTAAAATGAAATTTAGCCATTATTACTTCTCCTTTTTATCAGTAGAACCAAATCCTCCAGTTCTTATTCCTTCCGCTTCATCATTATCTACTGTTAAATATTTTTGAAACATTACTTGTCCAATAACATCTCCCTTTTTAACTTCAATATCGTGATCACTACAATTAAAATATGCAAAGTAAAAATGTCCATCATTAGATTCATTTCCATAATAATCGTGATCAACCAATCCTACACTATTAGCAAGTATAAAACCTTTCTTAGGTCCACTACTTCTATTAAGTAAAAGATAACATTCATCCTCCATACAATATGCTTTCAATCCTGTAGGAATTAATGTTGGTTTAATTCCTGGATAATATTTAGGAATAACTATATCTTCCGCTGCTTCCACATCATATGCCGCTGCATATTTTGTCTTCCTAACTGGTAAATTAATACCCTTATCTTCATAACCTTTTACTACTTCAAATCCTCTTTTTCTCATCATCTTAAACTCCTTCTTTCTATCTTAATTTAATCACTTTTCTAAACACTTTTTCTGTATCTTCATTTTTAGGCATATCTTCATTTATAACAGCATCAGTTATATAAGAATTAATCACATCATC
>CALVJE010000109.1 GCA_944331725.1 uncultured Bacilli bacterium
TCATAATAAAAACTTATTATAGGATTATTGTTTTCATCTAAATACCAGTTATAAATATATCTAAGTCTTGTAGTATTATCACTCCAAGCTTTTTCTAATTCATCTCTCCAACCAGGTAAAAATACTTCATCTAAATCAGTACATACACAAATATCAGTATCTTCTGGTACTAATTTTAAAGATTCATTTCTTGCAACATCAAATCTCCAAGGACTTATTTTTTTAACTTCTACCTTAACCCCTTTTTCTTTTAATTTCTCTACGGTATTATCACTAGATCCTGTATCAAGAACATAAATCTCATCAGCTTCTTTCATTGATTCATACCATCTATCTACAAATTTTTCTTCATTTAGACATATAGTATAAACACAAACTTTATATTTACTCATAAATACACCTCTCTATATTGTATGAAATTATTATAAAAAAGTAATACTAGCATATAAATATATTAAGGAGGACTTATGATTAAAAAAATAATTTATAGTTTATTACCAGTTGTTGGAGGGACAATAGTAGGTTTAATTATATCAGGTTATATGAATTACGGGGATATGGTAAAACCACCACTAAGTCCACCAAGTATAGCATTTCCTATTGTTTGGACAATACTTTATATTTTAATGGGGATATCTTATTTTATAGCTACTAAAGATAATGAAAATGATAAAGAGTTAAATCAAATCTATTTATTACAACTTTTTGTAAATTTCTTATGGCCAATAATTTTCTTTGTTTTAAAAATGTATTTTACTGCTTTCCTTTGGATAATTCTTTTAGTAATATTTGTAGGTGCAATGATTAAAGAATTATTTAATAAGAATAAGGTTAGTGGTTATTTACAAATTCTTTATTTTATATGGTTAATATTTGCGGGCTATTTAAATATTGGTATATTTTTGTTAAACTAAAAAACTCACAGTTGTGAGTTCTTTTAATACTATGGACCAGTAGGACCCGTTGGACCAGTAGGACCACTAGCACCTGTAGGGCCACTTACTCCAGTAGGACCTCTAGCACCTGTAGGTCCTGTTGGTCCTTGTGGGATACTTAAACTTAAAATAAAGTTAGGAGCAGTTCCTGTTATACTAGCAGTAGCAGTTGAACCTGGGGCACCTGTTGTAACAGTACCTATAGTAAGATTTGGTGTGGCACCTGTAGAACCAGTCGCTCCAGTAGCACCAGTTACCCCGGTTGCACCCGTTGGACCAGTAACTCCTGTTGCACCTGTAGGTCCAGTTGGTCCAGTTGAACCTGTAGGACCAGTTGGTCCAGTTGAACCTGTAGGACCACCAGCAGGACCTGTAGGTCCTGTTGGACCAGTTGGGCCTTGAACATAACAGAAACGGCATCTAGGATGAGTATTATTATTGCAAGACTCTCCAAACATAGCAATTCTCCTTTCCAATATAGTTTATGATTAATTTAGAAATTAGTTATTACTATTATCTATTAAATGATATAATTGTAATAGAAAAGGAAGGATACTATGAAATTTAATAAGTTAATACCAGAATTAAGTGTAACTAATATAGATAAAAGTAAAGAATTTTATCTTAAATTAGGATTTAAAATAATGTATGAGAGAAAAGAAGATAAGTTTGTATTTTTAGAATTAGAAGGTAATCAGTTAATGATAGAAGAAATCAATGATAACTGGAATACAGGTAAGTTAGAATATCCTTTTGGTAGAGGTATTAATATAAGTATGACTGTAAGTGATATAGATAACTATTATCAAGAGTTAGTTAATAAAAATATAATCTTCTTTAAAGATATAATGATAAATGAATATGATGTTAATGGTAAAACTTATTTAGATAAAGAGTTTTTAGTAAAGGACCCTGATGGTTATTTATTAAGATTTAATAATTAGAAAGAAGCTACAAAAATTTCAGATATTAGTAGCTATTGCAATTTTGACATTTATAAAAAAATATGATATTATGAATACACAGGAGAAATTTACATAAAATAAAAAATGGGAACATTCAGTTTAGCAACGTTGAATGTCTACCCAAATTTAATTAGGTTGACATTTAATTCAAATGCGAATTAAGTGTCATTTTTTTATAACTACTATCATAATGATAAGGAGAAATAAAATGATAGCAATGAGCTTTAGAACTTTTACGATAAAAGTCTTAGTTTTCATTCTTATCAAACCTCCTTTCCTAAGATGGAGGTAGACACTCAAGATAACTGATATCCCCTATAAAAAGTATACTATTAATAACTAACAATAGCAAGCAATTGAAACAAATTTTCTATAAAAAATAATAATTGTATCTCTATAAAAATATTGATATAATATAGATAGAATAGAAGGTGTTATTAATGAGAATTGGTATGATTATTTTATTTGCAGTTTTGTATATCGCTTTAATCGCTTTATTTTTATTAGGTTATAAAAAGAAACAAAAGAAAGTATGGATAACTAGTTTAGTACTATTCCTAATCGCTTTAGTTGCAACTATTATCATTACAAGTATCTATGCTTAAAAAATACTGTCAAGAATAGTATTTTTTTTTAATGAAATTATACATTTAATGGTATAATAAGAATGCAAGGAGGTATGAAAAAATGAGAGAAGAATGGAA
>CALVJE010000110.1 GCA_944331725.1 uncultured Bacilli bacterium
TAAAGTTACCTAAATTTAGATTACACTATGTTTAATTATAAACATGATTATGTAAGCATTAAAGGTAACACTTATGGAAATTTAGATTACACTATGTTTAATTATAAACGTGGATATTCATGGGAGATTAAATAATCTCTTTTTTATTTAGATTACACTATGTTTAATTATAAACGATTAAAGCATATCATTTTTGAATTAACATTTCAGATTTAGATTACACTATGTTTAATTATAAACGCGGAAGTAAATCAAAGAATAAAGGCTTATAGAAATTTAGATTACACTATGTTTAATTATAAACCAAACACTACGGTGTTAATGCCCAACAGCGTAAATATTTAGATTACACTATGTTTAATTATAAACTTGTTATGTTATTACCAGCTCGAACTGATACAAGTATTTAGATTACACTATGTTTAATTATAAACTCAGCAACTTTTGGCACAGAAAAAAAGAAAACCATATTTAGATTACACTATGTTTAATTATAAACAAAGTTCGTATGTTCATATATTTTTGTATAATTTCTATTTAGATTACACTATGTTTAATTATAAACGATAAAAGATGACTAATAAAGATTTAGATTACTATATTTAGATTACACTATGTTTAATTATAAACACTAAAATTGATAAAATTGAAAAATATACAAGTAAATTTAGATTACACTATGTTTAATTATAAACTCCTGATATCTTATGTATATATAGATATCTATTCGTATTTAGATTACACTATGTTTAATTATAAACTTCCACTCATTAAAAGCCTTTAAATCTTCTTTGCTATTTAGATTACACTATGTTTAATTATAAACCTTTACTTATTGTTTCGGAAAAGATACTTATAACGAATTTAGATTACACTATGTTTAATTATAAACAGGTAGTTTTTGCCAAGTTCCTCCAAATCTTGTTGCATTTAGATTACACTATGTTTAATTATAAACACCTTTAGAAATTAATACAACGTATGAGAGTTTTTAATTTAGATTACACTATGTTTAATTATAAACTGAAGTTATTAATAGTTTGATTAGTCAAGTTTCCTTGATTTAGATTACACTATGTTTAATTATAAACGAGGTCACAACACCACTATCTCTAGTAAATGTATATATTTAGATTACACTATGTTTAATTATAAACTAAAAGCTTATCTCCTTTGTATAAAGCATAAATGTTATTTAGATTACACTATGTTTAATTATAAACCACACAATGTGTGGTATTATTTAATTGTAGACGAGATTTAGATTACACTATGTTTAATTATAAACTTGTCTTGCCATAAATATATTTGTTTGTTGTTTATATTTAGATTACACTATGTTTAATTATAAACATATTCAAACTGAAATTAATAATAAATTAGACGAAAATTTAGATTACACTATGTTTAATTATAAACCATTATGAGTATACGTTTCAGTTAAATTAACATTTATTTAGATTACACTATGTTTAATTATAAACAATCCTTTCTAATGCTTGTTCTTTAGTCATTACTATATTTAGATTACACTATGTTTAATTATAAACATTTTCTTTCAGCCATTGTTTTTGTCCTTCTTGAATATTTAGATTACACTATGTTTAATTATAAACTTACAATATCACCATGCGACGATTCTAAATATTCGTTATTTAGATTACACTATGTTTAATTATAAACTGGCCACACCAATCACATAATGTCTTATCCTTAAATACATTTAGATTACACTATGTTTAATTATAAACTCTATTCTCTTCTCGGTTTACCATTGGTATACCAGTATTTAGATTACACTATGTTTAATTATAAACACTTCATAAAGACCACCAGTTAAAATCTTATAAATATTTAGATTACACTATGTTTAATTATAAACAAATAAATATTACTCGTTCAAACAACGAGTTAGAATATTTAGATTACACTATGTTTAATTATAAACTGAGTTCTAAAAACTATAAAAAGAACGATAAAAATAATTTAGATTACACTATGTTTAATTATAAACGGTAAATATTGCCCACACCGCACTTTAGATATGGGAATTTAGATTACACTATGTTTAATTATAAACTCGCCTTGTGAGATGTTTCCATTAGCTTTGGAGCGTATTTAGATTACACTATGTTTAATTATAAACTCGTCAAAATAAATTAAACACTGTGAGTAGTCTTTATTTAGATTACACTATGTTTAATTATAAACAGAAAAAGCTTTAAATATAGCATTAAACAAAATAACATTTAGATTACACTATGTTTAATTATAAACTGGAACTTGCTGTTGTGGTTGTGGAGGGTTGTGTAGTATTTAGATTACACTATGTTTAATTATAAACAAAAGAAAAAATGTTTGACACCGAGCAAATAATAAAATTTAGATTACACTATGTTTAATTATAAACTTACCTTCACTATCAAATAATATAATTCTAACCTTATTTAGATTACACTATGTTTAATTATAAACAACTCTTTAGCGTTTCTTTTGAAATCAAGCTCTGTTATTTAGATTACACTATGTTTAATTATAAACGTATTGTGAAAGATTTTATAATCACTATCAAAGTACATTTAGATTACACTATGTTTAATTATAAACTGAAGCTATTATTAAAGCAACAAAAGAGATATACAAATTTAGATTACACTATGTTTAATTATAAACAATACCTAATTGAGTATTAATTCGGTTTATTTCAGTATTTAGATTACACTATGTTTAATTATAAACTTTATTAATTAAATTATATAATTCACTACTACGTTTATTTAGATTACACTATGTTTAATTATAAACCCTTATCTAGGTCTACCAGTTTATAAGCTAATTCCCTATTTAGATTACACTATGTTTAATTATAAACCCTTATCTAGGTCTACCAGTTTATAAGCTAATTCCCTATTTAGAT
>CALVJE010000111.1 GCA_944331725.1 uncultured Bacilli bacterium
TGTGTATATCCACCATTACGATTAGCATAAAGTGGAGCTAGTTCATTAAATATTTTATTTACAACAGCTTTATCATTATGTAAGAAAGCTAGGGCTCTACGACGACTACCAAGATCTCCCTTCTTACCATAAGTAATCATTTTATCAACAGCTTTTCTAACTTCTTTAGCTCTTGTTTCAGTAGTTGTTATTTGGCCATTCATAATTACTTGTTTAGTAAGAGTTGCTAACATACTTCTTCTGTGTTTATTATCAACGCCTAATTTTCTATATGCCATAAGTTTACCTCCTTAATCATCTTCTCTTAGGTCAAGCCCTAATTCTTTAATTTTATCTAATACTTCTTTTAATGATTTCTTTCCTAAGTTACGGATTTTCATCATATCGTTTTCACTCTTATTAACTAAGTCTTGTAGTGTATGAACACCTGCTCTTTTTAAGCAGTTATATGCTCTTACTGAGAAGTCTAAATCTTCAATAGATGTTTCTAGTGCTTTAGTCTTAGGATCTTCAGTTTTCTCTATCATCATACCACTTACATTAGAAATATCACTTAATTCTGTAACTAATTTAAAGTGTTCAATTAATATTTTTGCAGCTAAAGCGATAGATTCTTCTGGTTTAATAGAACCATTTGTCCATACTTCCATTACTAATTTATCATAGCTTTCATCTTGTCCAACTCTAGCGCTTTCTACTTCATAAGAAACTCTTTCAATTGGAGAATAGATTGCATCCATAGCAATGAAACCATTTTTCTTATCATCTTCTCTAATGGCAGAGTCTTCACTCTTAACATAACCACGACCATTTGTAACGATCATTGTCATATTTAAAGATCCACCTTTAGCAAGAGTAGCGATAACGTGATCTTTGTTAATTATTTCAATATCAGCATCTGCTTCAATATCAGCAGCTGTTACTACTCCTTCTCCTTCTTTTTTTAGAGTAATTATTTTAGTATCTTCTGTATGATTCTTAACAACTACTCCTTTTAAGTTAAGGATAATTGTAGTTACATCTTCAACAACTCCATCAAGAGTTTGAAATTCGTGTAATACACCATCAATTTTAACAGCACTAATTGCACTGCCTGGTAATGATGATAACATTACTCTTCTTAAAGCATTTCCTAAAGTTGTACCAAAACCTCTTTCTAATGGTTCTAATTCAAATTTTCCATAGAAATTATTTTCTATGTAATCAGTAATCTTATAAACTGGTTTTTCAAATTCTATCAATTTATTAACCTCCCTTTTATTATCCACGAGGACGCTTTGGTGGACGGCATCCATTATGTGGAATTGGTGTAACATCAGTAATTCCTGTTACTTCAAGACCTGCTGTTTGAAGTGATCTAATTGCTGTTTCTCTTCCTGGTCCTAATCCTTTAACAAATACTTCTACTTTACGCATTCCCATATCATATGCAGCTTTTCCTGCTTGTTCTGCTGCCATACCTGCTGCGAATGGTGTTGATTTCTTACTTCCTTTAAATCCTAGTGCACCAGCTGATGCCCAACTTACAGTGTTACCTTCTTTATCAGTAATAGTAATAATTGTATTATTAAAAGTTGCACCAATATGTACTACACCTTCAGGTATATTCTTTTTAACTTTTCTTTTTCTTGTTTTATAAGCCATAATAACCTCCTAACTACTTTTTCTTGTTAGCTACTACTTTACCTTTACCCTTACGAGTACGAGCATTTCTATTTGTTCTTTGACCTCTTACAGGTAAGCCTTTTTTATGACGTGTTCCTTGGTATGAATTAATTTCCATTTTTGTTTTAATATTCATACTAACTTCACGACGTAAATCTCCTTCAGTTGGATGTTTATTGATTTCATCTCTTAAGGCGATTAATTCATCTTGTGTTAAATCTCCTGCTTTTTTTGTTGGATCTACTTTAGCATTTGCACAAATTTTCTTTGCTAAACTTCTACCAATACCATAGATATATGTAAGTGATATACATATATGTTTGTCATTTGGAATATCTACACCTTTAATACGTGCCATAACTTCTCCTCCTTATTAACCTTGTACTTGTTTGTGTTTTGGATTTTCACAAATTACTCTGATTTTACCTTTTCTTCTTACTATTTTGCATTTTGGGCAAATTTTCTTAACACTTGCTCTTACTTTCATTTTTATCCCTCCTATTATTTACGATAGGTAATACGCCCACGTGTTAAATCATAAGGTGATAGTTCTAACATAACGGTATCCCCCGGTAAGATGCGAATGTAATTCATTCGTATTTTACCAGAAACGTGAGCTTCTACAATTATTCCGTTTTCTAGTTTTACTTTGAACTTACCACCGGGTATTATTTCTAGAACTTTACCTTCAACTTCAATAACATCATCTTTAGCCATTAAAATCACTCTCCTGTTAATATAATAACACCATCGTTAGTAACCGCTATTGTATGTTCATAGTGTGCTGATAGTGAGCCATCATCTGTAACAACTGTCCAATCATTATCTTCTACATATATATCAGGACTACCAGATGTTAACATTGGTTCAATAGCAATTACCATACCATCTTTTATTCTAGGTCCAGTGCCTTCTTTTCCATAGTTTGGAACATCAGGTGATTCGTGAACACTAGTACCTACACCGTGACCTACAAGCTCTTTTACAACTCCAAGATTGTGTTTAGTAGCATATTTTTCAATTGCTGCACTAATATCTCCAATCCTGTTACCAACTTTAGCTTGTTTAATTCCTTCATATAAAGCTTTTTCAGTATGCTCTAGAAGATATTTAGCTTCACTAGATATTTCCCCTACTTGATAGGTCCAAGCAGAATCTCCGTGATAGCCTTTATAGCAAGCACCTATATCTATAGATATTATATCTCCATCTTTTAATGTTCTTTCACTTGGAAAACCGTGAACTACTTCATCATTAATACTTATACACAAGGTATAGGGAAAACCTTCATAACCTTTGAATGATGGAGTAGCTCCTTTACTTCTAATGAAGTCTTCGGCAAGACGGTCCAATTCTATAGTTTTAATACCTGCTTTAATATGGGGACGTAAATACTGATGTGTAAGATAGACAATATGTCCAGCTTCTTTTAGTAATTCGATTTCTCTTTTACTTTTTAAAGTTATCACTTTTACATCCCCTCTTTTAAAACTTTATCTATTTTTTTGGCAATAGACTCAACAGAGTCATCTCCATTAATTACATATAATATACCTTTTTCCTTATAATAGTCAAGTAAAGGTTTAGTTTTTTCAACATATACTTTATATCTATTTCTAAAGGATGTAACATTATCATCATTTCTTTGATATAATCTTCCTCCACATTTATCACAAATTGATTCTTGTTTTGGTTTTTCTGTTTCTGAATTTATGTTATAAACTGTTTTACAATTTTCACATATTCTTCTTCCAGTAATTCTCTTTTCTAATGTTTCTTCGTTAATATCTAACTTAATAACATATCCTAGTTCTTGATTTAGATTTTTTAGTATTTCATCATATTTATAAGCTTGTTCTATATTTCTTGGAAAACCATCAAGAACATAGCCATTTTTACAATCAGATTCTGATAAACGATTTTGTAATAGAGTATATGTAACATCATCTTTAACTAGACTACCACTACTTAATACTTCGGCAATATATCTACCTAATTCTGTATCTTTCTTTGATTCTTCTCTTAGAATATCACCTGTTGAAATATGAGGTAAATTATATTTTTTTTCTAGTATTGCACTTTGCGTACCTTTTCCAGCAGCAGGGGGTGCTATAAATATTATATTCTTCATCTTCTACTATAACCTTTCTTATAGTTTCTAGATAGAAGACTACCTTCTATTTGTTTATATGTTTCAAGGGCAACTCCTACTACAATTAATAATCCAGTACCACCAATACTTACACTTGTTGGTAAGCTTGTGACGTTAGAGAATATTATTGGTAGTGCAACTATAATTGCTAAGAATATTGAACCTAAGCAAGTTATTCTTGTTAAGATACGAGATAGATAGTTTTTTGTTTCATCTCCTGGTCTTATTCCTGGAATATAACCCCCACTTTCTTGAAGATTTTTAGCAAATTCATCTGGTTTAAATGTCATATACGTATATACAAATCCAAATAAGAATATAAATATAACATAAATTATAAATCCTACTGGAGTTGTATAAGTTAAGTATTTTTGAACAAATAAACTAAAACCTTCATTATTTATTAAGCTTGCTATTATTCCTGGAATAGCCATTAAACTTGATGCAAATATTACAGGAACAACTCCTGCTGTATTTACTTTAATTGGAACATATGAAGCAGATTGTTTTGTAAATGCTGTTGACTTGTTAGCATATTGTACTGGTACTTTACGTTCTGCTAATTGAACGAAGATAACACCTATAATAATTGCAAAATAGATAATTGCAAATAGAATAAATTTAGTTATTCCAAAAGCTATTTCTTGAGCTGTACCATCTAATACTACAAGTCCATTAAATGCATCTATAAACATTCCTGGTAATGTAGCAAGTATACCTGCCATAATAAGTAAACTTAGACCATTACCAATACCTTTTTGGGTGATTCTATCTCCTAACCATAGAAGAAAGGCAGTACCTGCTGTTAGAACAATAGATATATATATATATTCTGAAGGTTCAGCACTTCTACCTAAGAACATAAATGAGAAAGCATATCCTTGGATAAATGCGAATGCTATACCCATATAACGAGAATACATATTAATTTTTTGTCTACCAGTATGACCTTGTTTTCTTAAATCTTGAAAATAAGGAATTAATTCTCCTAGTAATTGCATAACAATTGTTGCAGTGATATAAGGCATTACTCCTAATGCAAAGATTGAAAAGTTTTGTAATGCTCCACCACCCATACTGTTAATTAATTCTAAAAATCCTAAGTTTTTTGTTATACTTTGTGTTCCAGGTACTTGGATATTTGTTCCAATTATAAATATTGCTAAAGCAAAGGCTGTGAAACCAATTCTTTTTAACAAATCTCTATTTGTTTTTTTAAATAATTGCTTCAATAGAGGCATTTTAGATCACCTCGGCTTTACTTCCTGATTCTTCAATTTTCTTTAAGGCACTACTAGAAAATCTATGAGCCTCTATAGTTAATTTCTTTTCTAGGTTACCATCACCTAATACTTTAATTCCATTAAGTTGTTTTTTAACAATTCCTTTTTCTTTTAATAATGCTGGTGTTACAACTGTACCATCTTCAAATACATTTAAATCTCCAACATTGATAGTAGCATATACTACTTTAAATTTATGATTACTAAATCCTCTTTTTGGAAGTCTTCTATATAATGGTAATTGTCCACCTTCAAATACTGGTGAAACTCCACCACCGCTACGAGCATTTTGTCCTTTTTGTCCACGACCTGATGTTTTACCAAGTCCAGAACCGCTTCCACGTCCTACTATTTTCTTACGGAAAGTAGCTCCTTCATTTTTCTTTAGTTCATTTAATTTCATTATCCTAAAATCTCCTCTACACTTTTACCACGAAGTGCGGCAACTTCTTCAGGTGTTTTTATACTCTTAAGTCCATTAATGGCAGCAGTTGCCATATTTAATTTAGTTCTAGCTCCAAGAGATTTTGATACAACATCACGAACTCCAGCTAGTTCAAGGACAGCTCTTACACTACCACCAGCGATAATACCAGTACCTTCTTTAGCAGGCTTTAGCATTACTCTAGCAGCTCCACTTTCTCCAATTACTTCGTGAGCAATAGTTCTTCCATCAATTAAATTAATAGTAATCATATTTTTATTAGCATCTTGAATTGCTTTTTTAATAGCATCTGGTACTTCAAAAGCTTTACCTGTACCGATACCAACATGTCCTTTACGATCTCCAACAACAACAACTGCAGAGAAACGACGTTGACGTCCACCTTTTGTAACTTTAACTACACTTTTAAGTTGAACGACAAGTTCTTCAAGTTGTTTTTCTTTAGGATCGTTTGTTTGTCTTTGCATATTTAACCTCCTTAGAACTCTAGTCCATTTTCACGTGCAGCATCTGCTAATGCTTTAACACGTCCGTGATAAAGATATCCACCTCTATCAAATACTACTTTTTTAATGCCAGCTTCAGCACATTTTTTAGCAATACTAGCACCTACAGCAGTAGCTGCTTCAATATTAGATTTATTTTTTAAATTTAAATCTTTATCTCTAGAAGAAGCAGATACTAAAGTAGTAGAATTCTCATCATCAATAACTTGTGCATAGATTGCAGTATTAGATCTAAATACATTTAATCTTGGAATTTCACTTGTTCCACTTAGATGAGTTCTAATTCTAGTATGACGAACCTTTCTCATACTATTTCTTGATTTTTTACTAATCATATATTTCTCTCCTTCCTACTAGCTTAAGCAGCTTTCTTTCCTTCTTTACGTCTAATATGTTCATCTTTATAGCGAATACCTTTACCTTTATATGGTTCAGGGCGACGTACTTTTCTTACGTTGGCAGCAAATTCTCCAACTAAGGCTTTATCAATACCTTTAACAGTTATTTCTGTATTAGATTGTGCTTCTACAGTAAGCCCTTCAGGTATAGTCATTTCTACAGGATGAGAATACCCAGCATTAATAGTTAATTTTTTACCACTTACATTGAAACGATATCCAACACCTACTATTTCTAGTCCCTTCTCATATCCAGTTGTTACACCTGTAATCATATTTTGAAGAAGTGCATTCATTGTTCCGTGCATTGCTTTTACTGCGTCGCTTACTCTTGTTAATGTAATTTCATTATCTTTTTGTTCCATTGAAATACCTTTTAACATCTTTTGGCTCAAGCTTCCCTTTGGGCCAGTAACTGTTACGATTCCATTTTCTTCAGTAACTGTTACTCCTGTGGGAACTTCAATTTTACGATTTCCAATACGGCTCATTCAAAACACCTCCTTTTACCAAACATAAGCTAAGACTTCGC
>CALVJE010000112.1 GCA_944331725.1 uncultured Bacilli bacterium
TATGACTACAAACAAGGTTTACCTTTGTTTGTTATCCACATTATAAATCGGTATCATTTTAACTAATGTTTAACATAGTTCTAAGAAATTTTTTCGCTTTAGATACAACTCTATTAATCCTTGCATTATTAACATCTAATAAATCAACTATTTCTCTATATTTAAAATTATTAAATCTAAGTTCCAAAATAGCACTATCTATAAAATCTAAATTAAGTAAATAATCTTTTAAATCATCATAAAAAGCAGTAGAATTAATATGATCATAAGGATCTATTTGTTTACTATCATTAATTTCAAAATCTAATTCTTGATAATGTAATAGAGGTTTATTTTTAAGAGTAAACAAACTTCTCAACATAAGAGAATAATTAGACTTCAAACAAGAATAAAGATATGAATAAAAAAGATACCCTTTATCTTGATCAAAGTTCTTAATCGCTCTATCAAAAGCCAAGTATCCTTCATTTACAAAATCACTTAAAGTAAGTTCTACATAATAATTATTAATCGCACAATTATAATATTTTCTAGCCATTTTATAAATAAGTGGTTTATATTTATCAAGCATAATATCATAAGCCACTTCATCTTCGTCTAAAATTAAATCTAAAAGTTCATAGTCATTATATTTCATATCATCCGCTCTTTCTACTTCGGACTACCTCATACATCATAAGAGCTGCTGCAACAGAAGCATTTAGACTATCTATTTTATTTGATATAGGAATAGTAACTAAAAAATCACAATTTTCTTTAACTAATTTACTAATACCTTTCTCTTCATTCCCAATAATAATAGCAGTTTTACCACTATAATCTACTTTAGTATAATCTTCTCCATTCATAACAGTACCATATATCCAAAAGCCATTATCTTTAAGTATTTTAATAGTATTATTAATATTATTAACTAACACTATATCAATATCAAAAACTGCTCCTACACTAGTCTTAACAATAGTAGAATTTACTAAAACTTGTCTATCACTAGGTATAATAATAGCATCGATAGAAGCAGCAACAGCAGTTCTAACAATGGCACCTAAATTATGAGGATCAAGAATATGATCTAATATTAAAATAGAATTTACATCTCTATCTAATAAATCATTAAATGAAGTATAATTGTAGTCCTCCATATCGATAATTATACCTTGATGAACTCCATTTGCCAAATTATCAAGTTCTCGATTTTGTTTAATTTTTACTTTAGATTTTAAATTTTTAGAGAATAAATACCCATTCTTTTTCAAAAACATCTCATCAGTATAAATAAATTTTATTTTTTCAACCAAATTTTCATCTTTTAAAATTCTTTCTGCAATATTTTTACCATATACTAACATAATCCCTCCACTATATATTCCATAATTTCATTTATTCGCACGCTTTTATTACTAAGTTTCAAATAACCAATTAATGCTTCTAATGCAGTCGCTTTTTTATATTCAATCACACTACATCCTTTAGGATTAGAATGACTCTTACAATTTCTAGCCCGTTTAATAACACTAATCTCATCATCATTAAAGAAGTCACTATCTAACATTTTATCTAAAAAATAAGCTTGTCTTTTCGCACTAACATAATTAATAGACTCTTTCTGTAAATCATTAACTTTATTAATTTTTTTGCGGGTTAAATACATTCTTATATATTCTTCATAAACCGCATCACCAAGATATGCAAGTACTAAAGAATTAACACATCTAATATCCATAAACATCTCCCCTAAAGAAAAAAGACTAAAAAGTCTAATCTCTATCATTACCCATAACAACTAAAACTAATCTAAGTAATTCTAACAATGTTGAAACAAGTGAAGCGACATAAGTCATCGCTGCAGCCATTAACATAGAACTAGCCATAGACTTCTCGTTTGCTTCAACTACATTTAATTTACTAAGAAAAATTTTTCCTCGCCTAGAAGCATTAAACTCAACAGGTAAAGTAATTAATTGAAATAGTAATATCGCTACTAAAAGAAATATACCAACCCAAGCAAGGTTCATTGCACCAAAGATAAGACCTATTAAAACAGCTAGATAACCAAACTTAGAACTAAAATTAACAATAGGTACTAAGAAAGATCTAAATTTCAAAAAGAAATAACCTTCTTTATCTTGAACAGCGTGACCACATTCGTGAGCAGCAACACTAACACTTGCAATAGAATCTCCATTGTATATATCAGTAGAAAGTCTAACAACTTTACTTCTTGGATCATAATGATCAGTCAAATATCCCCTAGTCTCTACAACATAAACATCTTCAAGTCCATTACTTTTTAATATTTCTCTAGCAACTTCAGCACCTGTCATACCACTTTTAACTTTAATTTTCTTATATTTGCTATATCTTGTTCTTAAATAGATATCTGCAACAAGAGTTACAAGAAAAGCAATTATAACAAGTCCATATCCAAAATACATATAATAAAACATTTAAAACCTCCTATATTTTTTCTACAGTAGTACCATCTCTACCATCTATTAATTTAATACCTTTAGTAAGAAGATAATCTCTTATCTCATCAGCTTTACTATAATCTTTATTCATCTTCGCTTCATTTCTCTTTTCTATTAAATCCATTATCTCATCATCAATATCTATTATATCATCTTTTAACAAATCTAAACTTAAAACTTTATCAAATTCTAAAACTAAATGCTTTTTAGTCTTATCACTAGTATCTAACTTTAATACTTCATAAAGAACTGTTAACCCCATCGCTGTATTCATATCATCAGATAAAGCTTCTTTTAATTTATCTAAATATGTATTATAAACCTCTTCATCAAACTCTCCCTCATCCTTAAGTAAAGACACTCTATTCTTAAGTTTCTTATAAGCATTTTCCGCTTGTCCTAAAGCTTCATAAGTAAAAAGTAATGGTTTACGATAATGAGACTCTAAACACATATAACGATAACTTAAAGGATTATAACCTTCTTTTTCTAAAGTACTAACAGTAAGTATATCTCCTTTAGATTTACTCATCTTACCACTTTTATCATTTAAATGTTCTCCGTGTACCCAATAATTACACCATTTATGACCTAAATAAGCTTCACTCTGAGCGATTTCATTAGTATGATGTGGAAAGATATTATCAACACCACCACAATGTATATCAAGATGTTCTCCTAAATTTTTAATAGCAATTGAGGAGCATTCTATATGCCAACCAGGATAACCCACACCAAAAGGACTATCCCATTTTAATTCTTGTGAATCAAATTTAGACTTAGTAAACCATAAAACAAAGTCAGCCTGATTTTTCTTATTACTATCAAACTCCACACCTTCACGTACCCCAACTACCATATCATCAATTTTATGATTAGTTAAAATATAGTAATCACTAAGTTTAGATGTATCAAAATAAACATTACCACCTGCTTTATAAGCATAACCTTCATCAAGTAGTTTTTCTATCATCTTTATATAAGAATCTATATTACTAGTAGCAGGACTTACAATACTAGGCCACTTAATATTAAGTTTCTCTGTATCTTTTTTAAACTCCTCAGTGTAAAACTCAGCAATATCTAATACTGATTTATGTTCTCTCTTCGCACTTTTAAGCATTTTATCATCACCACTATCAGAATCACTTGACAGATGTCCAACATCAGTAATATTCATACAACGCTTAACATTATAACCTAACATATTTAAAGTTTTCTCTAACACATCTTCCATTATATAAGTCCTTAAATTACCTATATGAGCATAATGATAAACAGTAGGACCACAAGTATACATTTTAACTTCATTTTTATCTATTGGCACAAACTCTTCTACACTTCTTGTAAGAGTATTATATAATTTCATAACATCGCCTCTTTCTAATTGAATATATTATATCATTAAAAGATATAAAAGAAAATAAGAGACTTATACTTATCCCTTATTACATTATATGAATATTTTATAGATTTCTTTTCTTCTTTTGTAAAACATATTTATCACTTTCTTCTACAATATCAAAATTACAACTAGTACTTAAGCTTCGATTCATTACTACGTCAACATTTTTATCACAACCATTATCATCTATTAACTTTCTATGATAACTAGGAAATGCACTTTTAGTCACTAAAACACCTAACAATCTATTAACATCATACTCTGTTAAGATGCCTTTTTCTTTTTTTAAAATGATTTCATCTGTGTGTGCATAATAAGACAAAACTACCGGTTTTTTCATCTTTAAAATATTTTCTAAACAAATATGAATACTTCCAGAATGAATATTCATTTTAACTACTTGATTTTTAAAAGCTAAATCAGTACGTATTGTAGATAACTTAATATTATTACAAAATTCATCATCTAAAATCTCTTTTGCCACCTTGTTAAATTTATCACTATCAATAATTTCTAAAATTTTATCAGAAATAAAAACCCCATTTTTCTTTTCTACATAAGATCCAAACAAATAACTTGATACCATTCTTTTAGGACTTTTATTCTTACTTGTATAATCATAATTAATTTTTCTCTCATTAAGTGAAAAATGTAAATTATCATATTTACTATCAAGCTTTGCATATTTTCTTAATTCTTGTAATTTACTCTCCATTCTTTGATATTCATTTCGTAACCCTAAAACAACATTACTTATTTCATAAAAACTTGAATCCATTTTTACCTCCCTAAATATAATTTTATATTTTATATGCTAATCTACATATTTATGTTGCTCACTAGTCCAAGCAGGAGTACAAGGCACACATGCCTCAAACCCTCCCTCAAAAGCATAACATTCATTTTTATCAAGTAAAATAACATCATCATTTTTAAATTTTATCTTTAGCTTCTAAAACACCACTACCAGATATTATGTAAAGAAATTCTTTACAAGTAGTATTAATTTGATAACCCACTTTAGAACTTCTTTCATTTATTTTAATAACAGCAACATTAATATCGGCATCAGTCATAGGATAACCCATACCAGAATACCCATCTCCACTATAAAACTCTGCCTTTTCTTTACTTACATAAATCATAATTAAATTTCTCCTTTGCATTTATTACCTATATTATATCTTATTATCACTTAATATTCCATACTTA
>CALVJE010000113.1 GCA_944331725.1 uncultured Bacilli bacterium
GAAATACTTGGAAATTCTTTGATTTCACTACGTTTCAAAGCATTTCAAGAGATTTTAAAATTTTTCTCCAAAACTTTTGATGGGAGTTCGATTCTCTCCGCCCCTGCCATAAGAAAATACCGACTTTTACTTATTAAGGTAAAAGTCGTTTTTTAATACATCTCAACTTTATTTAATAAATCCATATATATTTTTGTATTCCCGATCATAGACCTACTCATTGTTAAAAATAATTTATATTTTGATAATAATAAATTACGCTTTTCTTTATCTTCAACAAACATTACATAATCTATATTATCAAGTAAATCTGAACACTTAACAATAACTGCTGAAGCACCACAATCCAAACATTTCCGAAACATTACTCTTGTTCTTTCAACTTCATCTTTAATATTAGGATCAAAACTAACTGCACTAACTATATTAGCAATAACATCTCCAAATTTGTTAGCAATATCTTCCTTTTTTACATTTGTATCTTCAATTAAATCATGAAGTATAGCAGATATCACTACTTCTTCACTATAATTATATTTGTAAAGCTGGTATGCTACTTTAAAGCTATGAAACAATACTGGTTTTGTATTATGTCCTGTTTCCCTTAATTTATAAGCAACGTACTGAAAAGCATCATCCATCTTTTTGCCCAACTCCATTTTTTGATAATTCATTATACCACCTCACAATTAATCAATATTCTCCAACATAAAGTTAATAATCTCTTCATCATAACCATATAATTCATGTTTCCCACCCTCAATAGTTGTTAACTTTAAATTATTTTTTTTACAAAATTTACTAATATCATCATAGAGTACAGTCCTATCTAGCGTTCCTTGAATTATTGAAACATTTTGAAACTCATAATTTTTAACAGCATTATTGTCATTTTTAAATTCAAGATAAGCATCTTTATATATTTTAATATTATTATACAAAGGTACAAATTCATTAGTATTAAAATAATCAAGTGATATTCCCAGTTTACGTTCTATAATCTCACAAAAATTAATAGCAGGACACATTAACATTGCTTTTTTTATATTTATATCAGTTTTAATTAACTTATTTAGGATTACAAATCCCCCAAAACTACTACCAAATAAATATATTGGTACATTGTATTTTATCTTTACATAATCAATCATTTCTTCCAAATAACTTATACACAAGCTTAAATTAAAATATACAAAATCTGTTTTATCTTCTCCATGTCCAGGAAAATCAAAAGAAATAATACCAATTTTATTCGTTAATAAGTAATCATAAAATCTTGTTGCCCATATTTTATTAGCGCCTAACCCATGACAATAAATTACTATTCTATCAACACTATCATCTACTGCCATAAAAGTATTAATCTTATTATTAACTAAATGATTATATTTAACTCTTACATCATTTTTCACTTTTTCACCCATATAAATTTCCCTATTCCAATACAAATTATACCATATCCATCAGTAAAATAGACAAAACTTAACACCAAATAATGTCAACTAACTTGCATTTCTATTGCCAAAAAACTACAATTAAAGTGGAGGTAGAATATGGAAGCAAAAGATATTAAAAATGTCGCTTGCGTTGGTGCAGGTGTAATTGGTTATAGTTGGGCTTTATATTATTCTCTAAAAAAATTATCAGTAAATGTTTATGACATAACTGATGAAGCTTTAAATCTTGCCAAAGAAAGAATTCACGAAAGTCTACTTAACTTAAAGAAAAATAATGTTGTAACAGAAGAAGAAATTAACGAAATTGAAAGTAGAATTAATTACACTACTTCAATGGAAGAAGCAGTTAAAGATGTAGAATTTATTACTGAATCTGGTCCTGAAAGTTATGATATTAAAAGGAAAATGGTTGAAGAAATGGAAAAATATACTAAAGAAGACACAATCATCTCATCATCCACATCAGGACTACTAATTACAGAAATAGCAAAAGATGCTAAACACAAAGAAAGATTCATAGGAGCACATCCTTATAATCCACCACATTTAATACCATTAGTAGAACTTACTAAAGGAGATTATACAACTGATGAAATCCTAAACACTGCTAAAGACTTCTATCAATTAATTGGTAAAGAACCTGTAGTATTACAAAAAGAAGCTTTAGGATTTATCTGTAATCGTATTCAAATGGCTGTTTATAGAGAAGTATGTAATCTTGTAATGAATGGTGTATGCACTATAGAAGATGCTGATAAAGCCGTTACTTATGGTCCAGGATTAAGATGGGCTATTATGGGACCTAGTCTAGTCTTTGAATTAGGTGGTGGTAAAGGTCATATAGATGGACTTATGAAACACCTAAACCCATCTATTAGTTTGTGGTTACACGATATGGCAGATTTTAAAGACTTTCCTGAAGATTTTCCAGAAATAGCAAGAAAAGGTGTAGAAGAAGCCTTAAAAAATAGACCTAAAGAAATAGGTAATGATGATGAATCACTTGCCGAATATCGTGATAAAATGCTAATAGAAATATTAAAATTACATAATAAATTATAAAAACTAAAGTGTTACTAAAAGTAATGCTTTTTTTATGCGATTATTATATAATAATTATATATATTTTTTAGGAGGTTCCAAATGCAATATAATTTTGATAAAGAAATAGAGCTTTTTATGACATTCGACATTCTAGGAGACACTCTAAGAACTGGTCCCCTACTTCAATACCAACAACTTAAGAAAAAAAGAAGCTAATAACTAGGTTTCATATTCGTTCTGTATTTATTAGAATGATTAAA
>CALVJE010000114.1 GCA_944331725.1 uncultured Bacilli bacterium
TATTTAATAGATGATGATTATATAATTAATGCTGATAAGATTTTTTTAGTATTTATGGATAATATAGTTGTAGGTTATGCTTCTATTAACAAACATGAATTAATCCCTGATGAGGGTAGTGATTTTAATATTGAAATATCTCCAAACAACATAAAAATAATGCAATTAGCTATTAAGAAAGATTACCAAAACAAAGGCATTGGTACATACTTAATCACCTATATAAAAGATTATGCAAAAATTAACGATATTGATTATATTTATCTATACTCCATGAAAGATAATGAGAAAGGAAAGAATTTTTACTTAAAAAATGATTTTGTTTTAAGTGGTATATGGAGTACAGACGAATATAAAGGCATAAAAGATTTCAAATCTTTTTTCTACTCATATAAAGTAAAGTAAAAAAAGAGGCATTTATATATCAAATGCTCTATTTTTTCACTTCTATTATTTTATTATTTTTAAGTTCATAAACAATATCTGCACTTTCTATTTCAGCTTGTTTATGAGTTATCATTATAATAATTTTATCTTTCTTTATTTTAGATAAAATTTCAAAAATTTTCTCAATACTTTTTTGATCTAATGATGAAGTAAATTCATCTAATAATAAAATTTGTGAATCCCTTAATAATGCTCTTGCTAACGCTAGTTTTTGCTTTTGTCCTCCACTTAAATTAGTAGCATCTTCACTAAGTATAGTATCATATTTATCAGGTAAATTCATAATAAAATTGTGAATATCAAGTTTCTTACATACTTTAATTATTTTATTATAATCGTTACAAAAGTAAGTTAAATTTTCCATAATGCTTTTATTAAAAAAATATGGTTTTTGATTAACAACAGAAAATTTATCGATATATTGGTCATATTGATAAGTATATATAGATTTATTATTTATTAATATATTTCCACTATTAGGATGCAATACACCTAATAACAACTTAAATAAAGTTGTTTTACCTTTACCATTGTTTCCTACAATTGCATATATTTTGCCTTTTTCAAATTTGCAAGCTATATCATTAAATAAATTACATCTATTATCATATTTGAAAGAAACATTATTACATTCTAATATATTTATTTTATTTATTTTTTTATCTTTACCAAAATACTTTGTTCCATTTTCTTCAAAACTTAGAAAAGAATTTAATCGTTCTATGGATATATCATTATTTTTTAAAAGACTAATAAAGTTCATACTCTCGTCAAATGCACTTACTATTCCTTCATAATAACCAATTATAATGATATAAATATCTATTGTAGATTGTTCAGTATAAATCATATAAATTAATACTGCCATAATTAAATACTGAAAAATAGTAGAAATTAATGGAGTAAACTGAGCTCTTAATGTATGCCATATTACTTTTTTATTTGATAGTCCTATTTTTTCTTCATTAAATAACCTATATTAATCATTTGTGTTTTTGATTATATTTGTTGTTTTAACTTCATAATTAGCGGTTATTATTTCTCCAATAGAACCAATCATAGTATCTTTCTTTTCTATTATCTTTTTAGAATAGTAACTCTCCTTATCTATAAAATAATTTTTTAATACTATACATACTATAGAAGCAATTAAAGAGATGAAGCCCAATAATGTATTAATCGAAAAAATAATAACCAATAAAACTAAACCATGTAATATTTTAGCAATTATATGAGTAATTTGATTAGTAAAAACAGACACTGCTTCCACTTCATTAGTCAATAGATTAATTGTTTCCCCTTTAGTATGCTTTTCATAATAAGCTTCATTGATTGTCTCCAATTTAAGAAGAATTTTATTTGTAATATAACGAATATTATAGTTTTTATTAAGAGTGTAAAAATATGCATGTAATGCACAAAGAAATCTAAAAACAAACCATAAAGCTAAACTGCCAAAAAACAAATATATAACCGCATTAAAATCATTACTTGTTATGTTAGAAATAATTAATGCTAAAAGCCAAGATAAAAGTGCAGACAGTAGTGCTATAACAAAAGATAGTGTAAACATCGGAATATAATATTTTTTATTTGGCTTAATTGTTATGAAATAATTTTTTATTTGTTTTAATACTCTCATCATATTTACCCCACTAAAAAGGATTATGCCTTTCAATTATTATCGGTTTACTATTATATAAATCTAAATCTTCTTTACTTAAATATTTTTTATTTATAATTACAGTTAGAACAAAGTCAGTAAAGAAATTATCATTCATTATATAGTAACCATCTTTATATAATTTATCTCCATAACTATTTTCAACTTTCCATCTAATAGGTTTATTATCTTCAATATGAACTCCTGTTATAACCATTAAATGTTGATAATAAATATCAAAACTATTTAAAGCTTCTTCTTTTGTTAGTAAGTCTATATTAAATACATCCTTATAATTAAATAAATTAGAGTCTAATATACCAGATTTTCTATCTCTCATTTTATCAATATTACAGGCAAAATAAACAGGTGTACCATCTTTTAATTGTCTAACTGCTAGCTCTTTTAATACTTCTATAGGTTTGTTAATAAATTCAACATATTTACCATAAATATTTTCATTATATTCTTTTCTATAAAGTTTATTATATTCTGTCTTATACATAGGAACATTTGCAATTGCAACAAAATCATTTAAATCAAGTGACAAAAATTTATCTTTAAATTCCAAAGGTGTTATATTTTCTAATTTTATAATTGCACCATCTTTATCTTTATATTCATAAGTAAAAGACAGAGGTATAGAGCCTAAACATTTAGATAGAAGATTATAGTTTTCTTTTAACATTTCTTCTTTTTTTAAATAAATATTGTCTTTTGCGATATTATCCTTTTTTAACTTTAGCAGTTTAAACATATCTTTCTTTAATTTTTCGTTATAAATTCTTCTAAGTTGTTCAGAATCTTTACTATCGAAAGTTTTAGGCATTACATTCTCTGGTACTAGGCCATATTTATTTACTAGTTCTTTGAAGAATGTGAAACGACCTCCTTCATAAAAAGCATCTTCAATATAATATTTATTCACTTCAATTTTTAAATCAAAATTATCTGTTTCAATTATTTTATTATAAAAAGTATTACTCTTTTCTAGCTTATCGAAAAAAGAAAGAAAATTTACTGATAAATTTACATCTGTAGGTAAAATATTAAGATTATTAGCAACGTTATTTTCAATAAAATTAATTCCTGCATAAAGCCAACATAGCCATGAATCTTCTTGATCATATATTTTAGTATTAGGTAATTCTATATTAAAAACATTAGGAGTACTATTAATAATATCAGTATTTAAGCAAAAACTTTGCATACCTATTTTTTTCATAGCATTTTCAATTACTTTGTTATTTTTATCTTTATTATATTCATTACAAAACTTTATTATTTGTTCATAGTCTATATCTTTCATACGTTACCTCCAATTTAATTATATATTTTCATTTGTAAAAATTCTAGCTTTTTCATTAAATTTTGCAATACCTAAATTATTATTCACTGTTTTTATCACATTAGTTCAAAACTCTATTTTATCAAACAATTATGAAACAAAAAGTCTAAATGCATCAGAATTATTAACAATATATCTATCAGCTTTTTCTAAAGTATCAAGCAAAAAAAGGGTATAACATAGATATTTCTAATAAAATCTCTCTATCAATTTTTATATTTATTTAACATTTTATTTGTTTTTTAATTTCTGCTTTTTTACCCCAACATATAAAAATAATATAAAATAAGTACTTACTGCTAATAAAAATGTTAATTTTATAGAGTTTATGTTTTCTTTAAAGATTAAATATGATATTACTGGCAATGTTGCAGTAACAAGCCCTTCTATAAATCGTTCAAAAGTAACATATGACGTTTTATAATTTTCTTTTGAATATTCATATATTGCAATATGGTCAAACATTTCATAAGCACTATTAGCAAAGCCAAGAAGAATATAAATAATAGGTAAACAAAATATTAGTAGCTTATCATTCAAAACAAATAATAATACAAATGCAATAATATATATAATACTCATAGGTAATAATACTTTACTCCACTTTCTATCTTTAATCTTTCTTGCCCAAAATTTACTAAATAATGCATCTGAAAAATTAATTAAAATATTCAAAATACTATAAAATATATAATCAATTTTTAAATATCTTAATAAAAATACATTTAAATACATTATTCCAATACCATAAGCAAATCTATTTAAACCACCTATAATAAGAATTTTACGAAAATCTTTATCATCTGCTGGTTTTAAAATTGTCTCTTTAACTGTTACTTTTTTATCTTTAACTATAGGTTTATATGTATTTATTCTAATATAAATATCTACAAAAGCAATTAAAAATATAACTATAAACAATATAATAAATCCATATAATTCATTACCATTTGCAGTAAAACTATCTAATATAACTCCCATAGCTAAACTAAATATCATTACTAAGGTATTTTTAAAAATATTTCTTGTTGAAGCAAATTTAGCTCTATCTTCTTTTTTAACTAAAGTCATTCGCCAATTAACAAAAGTTATATAACCCAGTTCTCCTGTTATGGCATATATTGATGCAAATATAAAAAATAGAAAAGTTCTAAAACTAATATCATCAGTTATAAATGGTATAAAAGCAAAACAGACTGATGATAATCTATATATAGTATAATTTGTTAATACTACTAACTTTGACTGTCCTATTCTTGAAAATATTGGGGCAGCAAATACTTGAATTACATTTGTTATTGTATCTAAAACTGCATAAATTCCAATTGAAAAACTTGATAAACCTAAATAAACTGCAAATGCTATAATAAAGGAGCTACTTGCTATTTTATTATTAGCAGTATCTAATACTGAAGAAATTAAATATTTATTATATTCTTTTTTATAGTTCATTATATACCTCCAATTATTAACTCTAATTCATATCTATAATACTATAACTAAAGTTAATATTGCAATAAACTAGAATATTGTTAATTTAAATTTGGAGTGCAACACTTCAATATTGAAAAAGACATATGAATAATCTATAATATCTTTTCGGTCAAAAAGAAAGAAAGATTCATATGTCAGTTATAAATAATACTATAAAAACAAAATCAAATTTAAGAAACTTTAAAATAATTAAATTTTGATGTTTTACTAACTTCATAGGCATTCCACATATTATTATGATTAGATCCAGGATCTGCCATTAACACATCACTACCATTAATTCCAGTTACTGCAACCCAGTGCTGATTACCTGGAGTTGCTCCTTTAACTTCAACAGTAAGAAAATAACCACTATTAAAATATTGTGTAATTAATTGTAATTTCTCTTCTTTTGTTTTATTTAGCAAACTAACTTGCCCTACATATTTAAAACTATGAATAACTTTATTTATAGCACTGTATTGTAAATTACCATTGCTATCAAAACCATTTTTCTTATTTAATGCTTCAACAAAAGTACCAGGATTAAAAGGATTAATACCAGTTTCAATACCAGATTTATCAATTAATATTGCAATAGATGTAACTAAACAACCTATATCTTTAATTGTACTATTAGTATTACCTATTTTAACATTAGCCCACTCTATATCAGTTTGTTTCCAACTACTATAGTTATCACTATACCCAAGTCCATATATGACACCATTCCATAAAGAATCATACTCAGAACTATCAAGTTCTCTTAATTGACTAATCTGTGCTGGATTTAAATTATATTGTAAAATCATATCATCTAATGTTTTAGAAGTAATTGTTATATGAAGTACTCTCTTTCTTACCTCTTTAGGAGTTTCTAAACTATTAACTCCTTGCTCTATTACTTGTTCTTCCCTAACCTCAGAAGATAAAATATTCATATCCCAAAATATTTGCTTAAAAGACATTTTTTTAACATCATCAACAGTTATTACTTCCTTTTCGTTTATACCACCACTTTGAACTACTGCATAAATGATAATAATATCTTTCCAAGATGCCATATTACCATCTAAAACATACTCATCATGAGGATTTTGACTTTGTATTAATTCTAATCTATTAGTAAATTCTAAATTACATTCTGAAATAACATCACTAATTGTAATAGCATTTTCACTTGTTTCTGCCCCACTAAAAAATATACCAAAAATAGAACTACATAATAAACCTATTAAACAGATTACAATTACAATTACTACAATAATCCAACCTCCAGCGATTAAGGCTGTAATTAAAGCTTTAGTACCTAAAATAATAGCTTTAGCAGAATTAACAAAAAACTTACCTGTTTTCTTTAATGTTGAAAGTTTATTTTTAAATTTAGATATTTGTAATTTTTTTCCCATTTTAGTAACATTGTTATTTTTAACTAAAGAAAATGTTTTTTTCTGATTTAACACATCATTTTTTAATTTTATTGATTTTACATTTATCTTATCTGAAACATCTTTTAATCTCTTCTTTTTAATTTGCTTATTTCTTATATCTTTTACCTTAACTTTAGCTTTCGTAATATTATCTTTTGTTGTTTTAACAGACTGATTACCTTTTTGTTTTATTTTACCAGAATTATTATAAATATATTTTGCAGAATCAGTAATTCTATTAATAGCATACTCACTAGCATCATTTTCTTTACTTTGTACTGTATCTTCACTTTTTTCTTTAACTTTTGTAATATTATCTTTTGTTTTTTGAGTAGCAATTACTCCTTTATCTAGTTTTTTTATTGTACCCTTTATTATCTCTCTATTCTTTATATCAGACAAATTATTCTCCAGGCTTTGTTGTCATTAATTTGTATAATCTAGTATTTTTGGGAAACCGATTTATAAAAGGTACAAGTGAACTTCCATATCTAATCAACCCACATCCTGCTTCTGAATTAGTAATATATGACATTTGTTCATCAGAAATATTTAAAAGTTGTGCTAATCTCTTCCTATCACTAGATGCTTGATTAAGCATAACTATAAACTCACTATTAGATAACATTGTAGAAGCTTCTACAGATGATAATAGATATTCTACATTTTGTGTTATTGCTGTTGGATAAGCATTTCTTTTTCTAAACTGTCTCCAAGCTGAATTAAAGAATGTTGCTGAATATTCATTTTCAAAAAGAACATGAATTTCATCAATAAAAATATGAGTTCTTTTACCTTTCCTATAATTTTCTGATACCCTATTTATTAAAGCATCTGTTATTACTAGTAAGCCCATAGTCTTTAACTGCTTTCCTAGTTTGTAAATGTCATAAGATATTATTCTACTATTGGTATCTACATTAGTCGGATGTGCAAATACATTTAATGAACCACTTGTAAATAATTCAAGTGATAAAGCTAACTCATGTGCTTCTTTTTCTTCTTGTTCTAATAGTTTCTCTCTTAATGTTATTAAAGTAGGCATTTCGCCAGTTTTATTATAATCGTCATATACTAGAGCAGTACATCTGTCGATTATAGATTTTTCTTTAGGTCCTAATCCTTTTTTATCTAATTGTTCAAACAAAGATAAAATAAACTCTGACTTATCCACAACTGGATTAACTCCATCTCCATACCCTTCAGTCATATCCATTGCATTTATATGGTCACGACTACTAGCAGAAATACTAATAACTTCTCCTCCTAAAGCTTTAACTAATTCTGAATATTCTCCCTCAGGATCACAAATTAAAATGTCATCTTCTGTAGATAAAGCTAAAAATGTTATTAACTCTTTTGCACTAAAAGATTTACCACTTCCAGGTACACCTAATAAAAAAGAGGACTGATTTAACAAGTTCTCTTTATTGACTAAAATTAAATTATGGCTAATTGCATTCTCACCATAATAAATACCACCTTTATCTAATATTTCTTGTACTCTAAAAGGATTTAAAACAGCAAGACTTTCTGTAGTCAAAGTCCTTAAATTATTAATCTTTCTAACCCCTATAGGCAAAGCTGTATTTAAGCCATTCATCTGTTGATACCTCAAAGGTACTATCTGACACAAATGTTTTCTAGCAACAATTAATATTGTTTCTGTATCTGCTTCTAATTGTTCTTTAGTATCAGCAGTAATAACCAATGTTAAGTTTGCAAACATCATTCTTTGGTCTCTTGTTGTTAAGTCGTCTAAAAACTCTTTACTTTCTTTTCTTTGTTGTTCCATATCATAAGGTACAACAGCACTAAAATTATTGTTAGCATTTTGTTTTCTTTGCCAGTTGGTAATATTAGTTTCAACACCTAACAAACGATTCTCTACTTCCTTAACTGCTTCATCAGTAGGTATAGGAATAATGTCTATACTCATCATCATATTTTGATTCATGTCAGTAAGTTCTGCTATCATACTATCTTTTATAAAACTCGCATATTCTTTTAAGAAAAAAACTCTACCAAATTTTTTCCCCATCTCAAAATAATCACTTTTAAAGGAAAAGCCATCTGGACATATATAATCTTTAAAGTTATGTCCTCTTTTCATCATTTCATGAATATCTAGATTATAATTAGTTTCTTCTCCTATTCTATAAAAATCATGAAGTAGTTTTAATTTCTCATAAGCATTTAACTCTACACATTTACTACCTAACTTTGCAAGATGTGAAACTATCTCATTACCAATTCTTCTAAAATAATTCTTTGCTTCTTCATAATCTTTCTTTACAACAGAAACCGTTAAATAAATTTCTCTTTTCATTCCATTAGCACCAAGTGCTTTATCTAATAACATCTGATTATATTCTTGCCTATATATATCTAAACCATCTTGCTTAAAAGGTAACAATATTTCTTTTTCAAAATCTTTTTTATTAATTCTTCTTAATGCAATAGTAATCTTTGTTGTAGCACCACTATCAAAACAATTTAGAAGTTCTGAATAGTTTAAGAACATTGCTTCTTTATCTTCTTTCGAAGCAACTGCATAATTTATATCACTAAATTTATAAGTAAATGAATATTTATTTTTCCCAACTAAAAAAATACCATCATCATATATTCTTTTGATAGGTATTGACTGTTGAACGTTTTTAGGAACACTAAAATCTTCTCTTTCCTGTTTTTGCATAGTTAATAACGATTTAATCATTTTTTCTTCAACTCCTCCTTTTCTATTTTTTCAAAATAAGGTTTAACTGCCTCATAATAAATATTTTCTGATTCGAACTTTAACTGCCTAGGAGTTAAAATTTCAGAAACAAAAAAAGCCATAAGAAATTGTTCTAATGGCATTCCATTAAATTTAAAAAAGCCTAACCCTGCAAAAGGTAAAGCTCCTAATATACAAATCCAAGAAACAATTTCTTTATTTAGATAATCACTTGTTGCAAAATATAACACTACTGCAATTGCACAAGCACATATAGAAAAAAAGAACTGTCGTAAAGACAGTCCAAAGAATATACTTTCAGTATAATTTCTAATTTCTCTATTTATTTTAACTTCCATTTTTTATCTATTCCTTTCTTTATCTTTGTGAGTTTTTTTCCTCTCCTCTTCTCTTTCATAATCAAAATCTAATTCTATCCCCATAATATTATTATCTATTGTTCCATCATTGAAACGAACAATATATCTGTCATTAAAAACATCTTTTCCCTTTAAAAGTCCTATTACTTCTACAATTTCTCCATTGTGATGAAAATCAGAAGCAAATTTAGTTTTAAATAAAGCTTTTTCATTATTATAGTTTTCAAAATTATCATTATCTTCTATATAAATATATAAATCTTTCTCTTCAATTTTACTCATATATTTCTCCTACCTTTCTTTATTTATAAAAACATCTGCTAAATTGCCACCATTAAGTACATTATCATAACTTTCTATAGCTTTTTCTTTATCTTTATCAAAATAATAAGCATAAGCCCAACTTAATTTATCTTTATCTTCTTGATAATGAAAAGCTATTATATATTCTTTTTGATTTCCAATTGTTTTTTCAAGTAATGCAACTTTATCAGTCTTTCTATAACCCTTATCTATAATAATAGTATTTCCATTATAAACTTTTTCTTTATATCCTATAGTTTTCCTATACAACTCTTCAATATCTGATTTATTAATATCTACCCATAATTCTAATTGTGAATATGCCTGTTTTGATTTATTTTGATATTCACGAGACTCCATAAATTTTGT
>CALVJE010000115.1 GCA_944331725.1 uncultured Bacilli bacterium
TATGTAGAAAGACATAAAGATAAAAATTATTATGGTATTATAACAGATATAGACAATGAAAGAGCTTATCTAAAAACGATGACAAATATACCTGGATATATTGAATACCAAGATTTAGAAGATATAAGATTTATTAAGTCTAAAAGATATTTAAAAGATGAAAAAGATAATGTTGTTTTAAAAATAGGAAATCTAGTTAAAGTAGTAACTAATAGTACAGATCATAAAGAATTATTAGTAAACTTTGATTTTATTAAAAATATTACTTTAGAACAACAAAATAAAAAAGGAGCTACTGCTCTTAGAAAAAGTTATGTAAAAAAACTATATTAAAAAACAGTGAATTCACTGTTTTCTTTTTATCCATTTAAATCCATAAACTCTTGATTTAAAGTTTGATATTTATTAGATATTTTATTAGCATCACACTTTTCTAATACATACCATCCCTTACGAAACATAATTTCATAAGCTTCTCTTTGTAATGAAGAATAAGCATCAAACATCTCTTTATATACACTATATAATGTTTCATTAGATACTTCTGTTAAAATAACAGCATAATTTTTAACAAATTGTTTTAAAGTACTAAGTAAAGAATCTAAATAGTCTTTATCATTTAAAACCATACCAGTAGGTACTTCTACTTTAGGATTACTTATCTGATTATTATTCATTGTTACCTCCTTCATTTAAGATATTTAATATTTTACTAATATTACCTTGAAACACATTACTAGCCTTACTAAGCATATCTTTAATTTCACTTTCACTTACACTATTAATAGCATTACTACTACTCTTATAAGCACCATAATTCCAATTAAACATATCACTTAGATAATCTAAATCCTTACAACTAATCATATTAGGTACTGCATTAAAATTATTTTCCATATCTTTTTCCTCCCAACATTATTATGAGTAAAAAAGAAAAAACTATACATTAAATATAATTTTTAATCTTTAAGAATCTTTAATTTATGTTTAATATCTAAAATTAAATCCATTGGTGCATTATCCATTTTATTTAAAACAAGTAAAGCATCTTGCAACTTAGTCTTAACAGGCACATTATCTTTAATATTCTCTACTTCTTCATCTAAATTAAAGTTATTACTAGGATTCTGTTCCATATAGTCTTTAATATATTGCTTTATATCTGCTAAAACGTATTCTTTTAACTTATAAGAATCCATCTCCATAACCCCAAAATAACCACTTATCATATATCTATAAACATCTTCTATTGTCATTTTATTCCTCCAACATAAATCATATCAAACAAATAATAATAAATCTACAATATTTGACTCTTCAATATTAATACCGTACATCCTAAAACGCACAATACTCTTAAAATATTGTGCATTTTATCAAATAAATCTGTTGTTTTGCACAATTATTGTGCATTATAAATAAAACAATAAATAAATTCATCTAAAACTCTCTACCAACAAACACATTATATATCGCATCATATCTATAACTTAGCTTTGCATAAGTTGAATCTTGAACTAAAATTCCCATATCCACTAACTTATCAATAATAGTAGATACTGTATTTCTTGAAACTCCAGACTCATCTTCTACTTCTTTTTTAGTAAAAACTATCTGTTTCATAATTACTGGCATTATTCTAAATACAGCAGTACTATTTAATTCCTTTATTCTTTCCATATCATTAACATAAATTTGCTTTATTCTACTTATCTTTGCAATATAATTATTGCATTGATCAATAATACATTGTAAGAAAAATTTTATAAAACCTAACATATTTCCTTTTCTACTCTCATTCAAATATCTATAATAACTAGGTTTATATAACTCTATTATTTCTGATAAAAACAAAATAGGTTCATCTTCAGTAAGTATAGCTAGTTGAATTGGAATTAATGCTCTACCCAACCTTCCATTACCATCACGATAAGCATGTATAGTCTCAAACTGAGAATGTGATATAGCCATATTTATAAATATAGGATCAATATAAGCATCATTCATATATTGAAATAAATTATCTAATAATATAGGAACCTCTTCTGGTATCGGTGGAACAAATATAGCTTCTTCAATAGTGCAACCTTTAGGTCCTACCCAATTTTGAACATTTCTAATCTTACCAGGTTCTTTTTCATTACCTCTAACACTATCCAATAAGATTTTATGAATAGTATTTAAAAATTTAATATCGATTTTTCCCTGTTTCAAATAATCTTTTGCATACTCGATAACTTTTTTCAAATTTTGAATTTCTAAATTATCATCAGTTTTTGGCATATACTTTAAATAATACATTTCATCTTGAGAAATTTGTGTACCTTCAATTTGAGTAGACTTTAAACTTTCACTCAATATAATTGAATCAAGAAAAAATTTAGAATCAAACTGACTATTTTTTAAATTTGATTTATACTCTCCATATTTCTCATTAGCTTCTGAAATTAAATTTAACAAGTCTTTATCAATATTATATTTTATTGGTAACATATCAACTTTAATCGGTTCCATATTAATCACCTAAAAAAAGTTTAACATAACACAATCAACTTGTAAATAAAAAATGCACATTATTCTTAAAATATTGTGCATTTTTGTCAAAAACATCTACCATTTTGCACATTCATTGTGCATTTTTTACATTTTCAACATAAAATGTTAAAATCTATCAAACCATCCGCATAATCAGAATCGATAAATTTTCTCTAGCATAATATTTAAAATATCTGTATCTTCTTTTATTAATAAAACTTTATAAAGCAATTCAATTAAAAATATCTTTTATCTATATCTTATCAAATCCAAGTAAAACTTAAAATATATTTTTTAAATTATAACTATATGTTAAAATATAAATAAGGAAGTAGGTAGTAAGTAGTATGAAAAAAAGATATAAAGATTATTTAAACAAAAATCATAATTTTGATAGAAGTACCCTATTAGGCATATTTTGTTTAATAATAGTAATAGCAGGAATGTTTGGATGGTTATATGAAGTAATATTTTATTATTTTAACAGTGGTATGAAAGAAATATACTGGCGTGGTGGCAATTTTCTACCTTGGATAAATATTTATGCTACGGGAGCGATTTTAATATATTTTTTAACTTACAAAAAAAGAAAAAATCCTTTATATGTATTTCTAGTAAGTATGATATCAACGGGAATACTAGAATATATTGCAGGATGGTTTATGGAATACATAATGAAAGTAAAATGTTGGGATTATTCTAATGAAATATTAAACTTTGGTAATATAAATGGTTATGTTTGTCTAAGAAGTGTCTTAATCTTTGGAATATCTGCTTTATTACTAATGTATTTAATTGCACCTCTTTGCTTCTATATAGCTAACAAAATGAAAAAAAGAAACTTTTTAATATTAAGTTATACAATCTGTGGAATATTCTTATTTGATGAACTATATAACTTAATATTTGCTAATCTCTTATCTTTACCTAGAGCATCAGAAATTTACAAAGAACTAGGCTTCAAATATCAATATTTTAAATAAAGAAAATGCAATGTTTCCAAACATTGCACTTTTTTATTTAAAATTATTAATTACTAATTGGTGCCCTAAATGAGCTTATCTCGAACCAATATATTATTTTAAAATATAATATGTATTTTTACCATTTCCTTTTTTTACAATATTTTCTTTTACCATTTCTGATAATATTTTCTTTGATCTAGCAAATGAAATATCAAATAAAACGTCGACAACTTCTCTTTTTATTTTATCGTTTTCTTTTAAATAATTAATTATTATATCTCTTTGTGATAAAAGATTAATTGATATATCTTGCTTTTCGTTTTTATAATTTACATTTGGTAATATAACTTTAAAACTATTATCAGTTGTAATAAACTCAGGTTTTAAGTTGAACTCTTTATAAACATCTATCATCGCCCAATACCCGTTCCATAGTTCTCTACATATTCTAATCTATAAAATATATTAGCCAAATTTTTATTTCTAGTTTGTGAAACTCCCGCTATTATATCATCAATAGATAAACCAGTCATTAAACCACCAAGCGATGTAACCTCAATTCTATCATCAAAAACTGATACCAAAATACTACCGGAAAAATTATAATTTCGATGTTATTATAGCATTCAAAATAGTTTCTCTTAATGCAAATTCAGGATAATCTCTAATATCAACTCTTTTGTAATTTATAATTCTTCCACTAATTTTGTTAATAATATTTAAATAATTCAAAACATCTTCAAGTTGTTTAACTAAAGAACCAGTAAATTCTTTTCTGTCTTTAAATGATAACTTATTATTGCCATTAAACACAGCACATTTTATTGTAAATGGGCATTCATCAGATAATAGCAAACCTAAATTTGTATATAGATTATCATTATTCATAATATTTAATAATTTATATTTAGTGTTATTTAGTTCTTTTTGTTTATCGGAAAATATACTATTCAAATATATGAAATTTAAATTCTGATTTTGTGATACTTGATTTTCAAAAGTATCATGGTTTTCAAGTATTAATTTTCTTATTAATTCATCGGTTGCTGGTGCTGATACATTGCCATGTCTAACAAATACACCAGACGGCTTTAAACCTTTATCAGCTAAATAATATGGCTTATTAGAACCACTCATTACTTTTAAAATTATTATTTTTTGCCTTCTACATTTTCAATAATTATATTAGTATATAGAGTTAAATCAGATTTAATTTCCTCTCTAATCATGCCACTTAAAGCTTCTGCATCTTTATTGTAATCTTTGAGTCTAACTACTTTTCCTGTATCATCAATACCTATATAAATAGTACCACCTTTACTATTAGCAAAGGCAATTATTTCCTTTTTTATGTCTTTTGTTAATTCTCTTTTAAGTTCTACAAATTCATTTTCAGTGTACATAATTTTCTCTAATATATTATATACATTACATTTCAAATTATCAATCCTTTCGGCAACTTTTCAGCAACTTTTCGGCAACCGTTTTTAAAAAATAACTTTAACTGTAAAAATTTTCAAGCGCAAAATCTCTAAATCCCTATATATTTTGACAAAATGTCAAAATATATAAATAAAATGTAGAACCGTTTAATTCTACATCTTAAAATATATAATAAAGCTCAAAAGTTCGAGCAAATTCTTCTCTGGTGCCGTTGAGGAAGTTATCTACAACTTTTACCAAAGGTAATTGATATATGAATCAATCACTACATACATTATAATACTTTTGTTACTATTTGGGAATAGTTTTTATGCAAGAAAAATGATATAATTATCTAAACAACAAATAGTAATTTACCAAAAAGATTGTCAGTAATGACAGTCTTTTTTGTACGAC
>CALVJE010000116.1 GCA_944331725.1 uncultured Bacilli bacterium
TTTTACATTACCAAACACCACAAGATTTATTTGAGCTTAATCTCTCGCTGTGTTGCACTTAGTTTGACAATTCATCGTTCGGGCAATCACCGTTGCGCACCGCATTATAGAGGCATATTCAATCGTGCAGGGTACACCTGTCGAAGAGAGGAGAGGAAAAAAATTCCTGTAGGCTTATATCGAACCCCTCGCAGATGGCATACAAGGTCTTGATTTTGACCGAACGGCTGCGCTTCTTTTTTATCGACGTAAGCGTAGACTGCGGCACTCCGCTCTTTTCAAACAGCGCGTATTTGGTCATGTTGCGCTCTATGCAGAGCTGTTCTATCCTCAAAGCGATCGCATCTTCCAACAACATACTGCTAACTCCAAAATAATTTTTATTGCCAGTAGTATAAATTTTGGAAAATTTTATTTACTGCTATACATAGCATATTTGCAATATAAGCAAAAATATGCTATAGTATATAGGGGGATAAAAATGATAATAACCTTTTTCGGACATTCGCGCATCGCTGGCGACAGCAGGGCGATACATGATAAGACGACGGAAATAATGCAAAAACTGCTCTGCAGCGAACCCGAGAGCGAGTTCTACTGCGGGCACAGGGGACAGTTCGACATACTGTGCGAAAGTTGCCTGGACATGCTAAAGCCCTCGTTCAACAAATTTAAAAAGATATATATAACCCCGTATTACGATTTGCAATGGCAAAAGAATCAGCTGAATTATATATCCAAAGACTTTGACGAAATAATCTTTCCTCCGCCGTGCGAGAGTTGTCCGCCGAAATACGCATGGTCGCGCCGCAACAGGTGGATGGTCGACAATGCAGACCTCATTATAAGCTGCGTAAAATACAGCTGGGGCGGGGCGGCGGCTACGATCGGCTATGCCAGACGGCGCGGCAAAAACATCATCAGCTTATAGCAACACAACGGATACATACTAAAGCGGCGGGGCGCAGATAAATCTGCGCCCCGCCGCTGACATTATTTTTGCCGAATACGGACGCCAATATGCCCGAACTATTTGCGGGCCGCGCCTCACTTCTTCTCTTTTTTGGTTTCGAACTTGTCGGCTTCGGGCTTTGAGGGCTCCGCCTTTACAGGTTCAGCCTTTTCAGGTCCGCCGTCGGCCTTTTCTGCGGGCTTGTTCTCAGTGGCGGCGGTAGTTATTTTTATCGACTTCAGATCGGCAAGCGATTCGTTGACAAACAGGCCGATGACCATGAGCGCAATGCCTGATATGAGAAACAGTATGCCGAAAATAAGTCCCGCAACATAGCTGCCGTAAGGACCTGCAATACAACAGAAAACCGCGATGAGTATGAGGCCGAGGCCGCAGAGCATGATTTTAAGTCCCTTCATAAAATTCCTCCTGAAATTTGGGGTTGCCGGGCGCATATGCGGGTAAAAACCGGCTGCCACCCGACAGATATATGTAATTATATTATAATGCAAAAATCGCTCATGGCAACTGTTATTTTAAAAAAAAGCCGAATATAGGGCAAAATTTTACATTTTTTTACATTCCGGATGTAATTATGCAATAAAAAAAAGCGCCGGCACGGCGAAAATCGTACTATTTAAGAACGAAAACGGCGGCCGCGCAGGCGCTTATTGAATTTGCAATTTGAATTTTACGCTTTATCCGCTTTATCCTCTTCGGCGGCGGGGCCTTGGCCGCTTTCCGCTGCCGCGGCCGTCTTACCGGTCGAAACGGCGCGGGCGTGTACGGGGGACGTGAATACCTTTACGCCGCGCTTGCGCAGATTATTCACCGCAATAAACAGGGGTATGCCGAGCGCATACACCCAAACGGCCTCCGTAAGCGCCATTGCTCCAACTTCCACCCAGTATACCACGTCGGGCATACCGGCGAGTATCCACACCGCGGGAATTATAAAAGCGTTTAAAACGACGGGAAAAAAGCCGCCTATCGCAACCTTGAGCACATTGTTTTTGAACACTACGCCGCAGATATAGGTGAAAAAAGCCGCTATAAGCGTTGCAAGGCTGCCGAGAAATATATCGTGGACGCCGTACAGCGAGATGGCGTTTGCCAGCATACATCCGATATAGAGGGCGGGCACGCTTTCGGGAAAGAACAGCGGCAGAATGGTGAGCGCCTCCGTGGGCCTTATCTGAAAGGGACCATAGGCAAGGCCGCCATTGATTCCGAACAGCCATGTTACTACCGCATACACGGCGGCTATCACGCCCGCGCGGCAGAGCATCTTTGTGTTCCAGTGTGAAAAATCGTTCGCAATGCTTCTGAGTAAATTCTTCATTTTGTTTTTTCTGACCACGGCGCAGCATCTGTCTGTTCAGATAAAAATATGTACAAAAGGGGCGCACATATCCTTAAACAAACAAAAAATCGGGACGGCACAGAACCGTCCCGAACAATACTTAGTCAGTATTCTCCTTCGGTTTTTGATTAACCGAATCAGAAACAGCAACCTATACGCGCAGAGCGGCACCTTTTAAGCGCCTTAAAGCTCATCCTCTTTGCAATACCGCCACGGGTATTGCCGCATCGTCTTCGCCTTAATTCATCTTAAAATGCGCTCGTCTGCGTGCTACGCAATTATAAGCTCATAATCAATATAAAAGTGGCACAACGCCGCAATTATTCGCTTATAATCGTATCATTGCTGTTCTGCTTCGGTTTTCGGAAGTGTTGAGCCGAAAACCTTCCGCATCACGCCGCAAAGCGGCGGTGAAAATTAAGTTGTGGCTGTTTTTATAGTGCGGTGAAGAATATAAACCCTTCCGTCACGCCTGCGTTACACTTCGGCATGACACATCCCCTTAAAAAGTGGAGGCTTTATTGCGGAATTTTCACCGCAGCAAACACGTAAATAATAACTTCAGAGAAACGAGCAAGACAAGGCGCGCGAGCATTTACGACGGGGAGCGTACTTTGGGCGTACGTGATCCGAGGAAAGCGGAGCGCAACACAGTATTGCGAAGTTTATATGAAGTTTTTGTTACTCTTTATCTTCATCTTTGGAGCTATTGGCGCCGCTGTTGCCAAGGTAAGTCCCCAAATAGATCTGCTTCTTGCCCTTGGGCGCGGAGCTGCGTGGAGGGCGGGAAGAACGGTCGCCGTCGCGCCTCTCTCTCCTGTCGCCGTCGCGCTTGTCAAAACGGCGCTTATCGCCGAACTTTCTCTCGCCGTCGCGCTTGTCGCGGTTGAACTGCCTTCCGCCGCGGCTGTAATTCTTTTCGCGGCGCTCGTAGGGAACTTCATTCTTAGGAATGATTACCACCCTGCGCGCGGGCTCCTTTCCCTCGGATACGGTGGTGACTTCCTCGTTTGAGGCAAGTACGGAATGAACGACGCGGCGCTCGTAAGGGCTCATGGGTTCTAAAGCCACGCGCCTCCTCTTTTCAACGGCCTTTGCCGCCTTGGCAACCGCCACGCTTTTAAGCTTTTCCTCGCGCTGGGCACGGTAATTTTCGCAGTCGACGGAAACCCTGCGGTATTCGTCCCTGCCGATATTGGCAACGGCGCCAGCAAGGCACTGAATCGCGTCGAGCACCTCTCCGCGGCGGCCGATGACAGCAGACGTATTCGTAGTTTTTATCTCAATTTCAATTTTTTCGCCGTCAGCTACAACTTCGTTGAAGGCAGGGATCTTTAGAATCTTTAACAGTCCGTCGATAAATGCAGCGGCGCGCTCGCTGTCGGCAGCCTTTTTAATTATTCTCACCTTTGCCTTTACCGAACCGAAGAGCTTGCGTTTACCCTCTTCGAGTACTTCTATCTCGGCCTCTTCCCTGGTTATGCCGAGAACTCTGAGCCCCTCTTCCGTGGCCTCTTCCACCGTTTTGCCGGTAAATACGTTTTCCATGCTTTCTTCCATTTTAATACTCCTTATCACCTTGTTTCAAGCGATTACTTTTTTGCCTTTTTACTCTTTTCGCCTTTTACAGGTTTTCTTAAATACCTGTCGAGTTCCTGCCTCTCCTCCAGCTTTTTGAACTTTAGGTCGAGTACTTTATTTACAATAAGCGTCGTGAGGAAACTGTAAGTAGTGTTTACTATCATGTATATAGAGAACGCCGCACTGTAGAAGAACGAGAAGAAGCCGTATATTATGGGCATGAGTATGAGCATCCACTTGTTTGTGCGCTGACCGCTGCCGTCTACCGAGCCAAGCTCGTTCATGCTCTTCTGCATGCGCATAGAGAAGAACTGCGATAAAAACATCATTCCTATCGCCAGAACTATCAGAACAAAGTAACCGTTGTAGGTATCCTTTTCATCGGTAAGGTTATAGGTGACCTCGTTATAGCTCTCCTCATAGTTGGCAAGATTTGTTGCGCGGGAGAGCGAAGATACAAAGCCGTTGAAATCGGGGACTTCGCGGTTGAGCATGGAGTCGGGATACCAGATGTTTCCGACCCAGATGAATCCCTGCTTGTTCTCGCGGTAATATTCTGCCGAAGCCTGGCGGGCAAATCCCGCCATATAATTCTTTATCACGATAAACATATCGTTCTCGGTTTCGACATCTGCGGTGAGCTCGTCATACGGCGCGTCTATCTCGTCGCGCCTGTTTGCTTCGTAATAACTTTCAAACCTGTCAAAATCAACAAGATAAACGGTTTCGCCGTCGGTATCTTCTGTTTCGAGCAAAAATCCGTCGGGATTTTCGGTTTCGTCGTACACATATTCCTGAGCGACGCCGTTATATGCCTCAACCATGCCGCGGTAGAGCTCGAGATTGGCATACTGGGAATATGTCGAAAACTGGCTGAAAACTACCATGAATATAACGAGGGAAACTAACGTCGGAAGGCAGATCCCCATCATGGAGTAGCCGTTCTTTTTATACAGCTCCATGACCTTCTGGTTATACATGTTTTTATCGTTTGCGTACTGCTTCTGCAACTTTTCCATCTGCGGACGCATGCGCTCCATGATAAGAGACTGCTTTTTGGTCTTGAACTTTGAAAACACGTCGAGCGGCATGACTATCGTCTTTAAAACGACGGTGAATATGATTACTCCGACGGCTGTTATACCGACGCCCTCGACAAGCCAGCGTATTATCTCGCCTATCCAGTTTAAAGTTATGGGGTCGAGCTGCTTTACCATGAAATCGATAAAGTTTTCAGATACACCCGAAATAGCTGCCAATAAATTCATTATAATAATTTTAGGCGGTGTTCAGAGCACCCACCTTACCTTGAAAAAATTTTCGTATGCGGGATCGTACCCGCCCCTGGTCAAAGGGTTGCAGCGCAATATGCGCCATGCGCCGAGAATTATACCCAGAATTACGCCGTTGTTATTGATTGAACGCAGAGTATATTCCGAACAAGTGGGCGTAAACATGCACGTCCCGTGCGAAAGATGGCGCTGATAGAACACAATGAGCCGCATACATGCGATCTTAAGATACGGCCTGAAAACCGTGCGCCGCAATGTTTTGCATATTCTCTTTATGCGCGCGTTCATAACATCTTTTTAAAACAGCTTAAAAGCGACTTCTCAAACGCTCTGAGCGAGTATTCGTCCGCTGTCTTCGGTATGAAAATTACCGAAACAGGCGAAGAAAGACTTCCGCATGTGTTGAAAAAAGCCTGGCGCAAGAGCCTCTTTATTCTGTTGCGCCTTACAGCCTTGCCGTGTTTTTTTGACACGATGACCGCCATTTTAAGCTCTGCCGAGGGAACATATACCGCCGAAAGGCAGTTTGAAAATACTCTCTTCCCCTTTTTGAATATCTTCTGAATGTCGGTGTTTTTTTTAAGTCTTGAATATTTCATAAAAAACACCCCTTCCAGAATGAGTTAAAAGTTACTGCAAAAGAGCAGCCGTCGTCTTCCGCTCCGCGGCTGCGGTGAATAGCATGATATGACACTGCTATGGCAATATCCCACAGCATACGCGGCAACATGCTTTTAAAATTAATAACTCTGCGCAAGCAGGGTTTTCTGCCGCAGCAGGACCCGATTTGCGCATACCTGCGCATCTGCCGTTTCCCTTCGGGATTCCTCGGCAGAGCAACGCTTCGCTCGCGCGGTCACCGCAAGCGCTTCTGCTTATGCGCTTGCTCATCTCATTTCGCCACGCACAACGGGTATCCGTTGTGCTATGAAGTGGCTCATTCGTCCCGCAGTAAAATGCAGCGCGACGGTTCGCGCGTTAAGCATTTTACAAGAAATAAATCTTTGCCACAGAACCACTCCGCCTCGTTTCACTCGGCACATCCCCTTGACGGGAGGCTTTAATGCGGAATTAATTCTACAATAAAAACTTTGCGCAGGCAGGGTTTCCCTGCGCCAGCGCGACACAATTTGCCGCGCAAGCGGGCTCACCAAATGGGGAATTGCCCCGACTATATAATATGAGAGCATTTCAAGGTCGGGGCAAGGGGGAGCTGGCTCCCCAAAATCACGGAATTTGTCTGCCGTTTCCCTTCGGGAGCCTCGGCAGAGTGTCGTTAAGCTCGCGCGTGCGTCACCGGCACGAGAAATTCGTGAACCTTTTTTATGCCGACAGATGCTTCCTGCCCTTGTTTCTCCTTCTCTTCAGGACCTTCCTTCCGGCGTTGGATGCCATGCGCTTTCTGAAGCCGTGAACTTTGCTTCTCTGTCTCTTTTTGGGCTGATAGGTACGTTTCATTTTTTCTTTCTCCGTTTAATTTTTTTAATGACTACACAGCACGGACTTTAACGCCCGTGCCGCTTTTTTGCTCTATGCTATATTACGCTATTGTCAATTATACAATCAAAAAATAATTTTAGTCAAGCGTTATTCGCCCCAAAAATGTTTTTATAGGGGCGCGCCGGGCCATAAACAACACAAATTTTGCCTTTTTTTACAAAATATATGCGCCGCAAGATGGGTTTCCCGTCGTAAAGTTTAGCGAGCTGGCGCGAGCGTTAAACTTTACAAGGAATAATTCTTCACCGCAGAACCCCGCCGTCACTACTCTACGGCAAGGCGGAATTTACTTTCGCCGTTAAGCCGTTTTACGACCACACTATAAACCTCACGGAAAAAGATTTTGCCGAAGGCAAAAGATTTTTCGTGACCTAGTTGTTTGCCGTTCTTACAGGCAATATGAGATACAATACATCCTTGTTTTCTGCATTGCAGCAGATAAAAGGCTGAACGTTGTTGTTGAACGAAAGGGTAATCGTATCCTCTTCGAGCGCGGAGACGGCTTCGGTTATGAACTTTGAGTTCATCGCAATGCGGACGTCATGTCCCTCCACTTCCGCCTTTACCGGCTCCTGTACGTTTCCTATCTCCGAATTTGAAGAAATTTCTATTCTGCCGGCGGATATATCGAATATAATCAGGCTGTTTTTATCAGAACGGACGAGTATCGCCGCCCTCTCTATGCTGTTTCTGAGCACATTCTTATCGACTGTGACAACGGTGGCGAAGCTGCGCGGGATTATGTTTTCTTTTTTTATGAAATCTCCGCCGTAAAGACGGGAAGTAAGCACAGTATCGTCCACCGACACGAGTATCATGCCCCTTGCTACGAAAATTTCAGTCTCTCCCTCGGAGGGGATCATCTTTTCTATCTCGTTCAGCGTGCGCGCGGGACATATTATATCCAGATCGGCAGTGGCAGCAGAAACGGGGGCGGTGATCGTCGCCAGCCTGAAGCCGTCGAGCGCCGTCACACTTACCCTGCCGCCGCTTATCAGAAACTGACAGCCCTTTAAATTGGGACGCGAATCGTCGGCGGCGCAGCAGAAAGACGTGGCGTTTATAACTTTTTTAAGGTCGGCCGCCGTCATTCTGAAGCTGTTTTCGCTGATGTCGGTGCTGATTTTAGGAAAGTCCTCTGCAGAGAGCGTCTGAAGATACGACTGCGAATCGGCATAAGCTATCTCCATGCGGCTGCCTTCTACAGAGAGCGTTATCTGCACATCCTCGAGCTTTTTTATGAAATCTGAAAAATACCTGCCGGGAACGCAGGTCTCTCCCTCCTCATACACCTCCGCCTTTACCGTCTTCTGAATGGATATCTCTCCGTCGGTGGCTGAAAGAGTAAGCCCGTCGTTGTGGGCGGTGAGTTTTATGCACTCAAGAAGGGGAACAGTGGTGCGCACGGCGCAGGCTTTTACTACTTTTAAAACCGCTTCTGAAAGATTTATTCCTTCGCAAACTACCTTCATAATATCCCTCTCGTACCATACAATGCAAAGTTAACTTTAAATTTCTTTATGCAAACAGCACAATATTTCTGCGCGGATATAACGGCTCCGATGTTGAGCGGCGCGGCAATATTGCTGCAATTCTGCCGCGGGCAAAAAATCTTTTATCCGTTCAGCGCCTGTAAGTTCAGTTCACTTTTGTACAGTAGCTTTCTTTTTTAATTTATTAAAAGATTTATATAGTAATAATATTATTAGTGGCTGTGGAAATATGGATAACTTTGTTTCTTGCACAGCCAAAACAGCATTTACAGCAATATAATAGCAAAATCAACGGCAAAAAGCAAGTTAAATGAGCTTTTTAACTGTGTTAATAAGTTAAAATTTTGGGTGGATAACAATGTTGGCAAGTTGTTGATAAAAAGGCTTCGGGGTGGAGAAAGGCGACGGGCAAAATCTTACTTTTTTCGTCAGAAAGTTGAAAACAGCGCCTTTTGAAGACATTTTTTCGGTGTTATCCACAAATAAACTCCGCTGTTGAAAAAGTTTTATACAATTTAAACAGTAAAAAAATGACCGTCAAATATGCTTTTTTGGGTTGAATAAGCGGCAAATTAGTGATATAATCTGAAATACGAACAAATTTTTTTAACAGAGTTATCAACTTTTTGGAGATGAATCTTGCAATTTAAAGACGATTTCGTTCCTGCGGAAGGCGCCGGAGAAAAACTTAATGCATTTTACGAAGCGTTGATCGATTATAACGAAAAAGTAAATCTGACTTCGATAACCGAAAGGGAGGATTTTTTTATCAAGCACGTCTGGGACAGTCTGGCCGGACAGAAATACTTTGCCGGCGGCTGCAGCGCCGCCGAGGTGGGTTCCGGCGGAGGATTCCCCTCCCTTCCGTTGAAAATCTGCCGCCCGGATATTGATTTTACTCTCATAGAGAGCGTGTCTAAGAAGTGTGCTTTTTTGCAGTTTGCATGTGAAAAACTCGGGCTTGAAGGAGTAAAAGTGCTGAACATGCGTGCCGAAGAGGCGGGCCGCGGGGAATTGCGTGAAAAGTTTGACGTTTGCTGCGCGCGTGCCGTGGCAAGGCTCAATACACTGCTCGAATATTGTGCTCCGCTCGTGAAAGTCGGCGGACTGTTTGTTGCATACAAGGGCGACGCCGGCGACGAGATATCCGAGGCGGCGCGCGCCGCAGATATACTCGGAATGAAATTGGCGCGGACGGAAATTTATCAGCTGCCTGACGGTGCGGGCGCGAGAACGCTTGCCGTGTATAAAAAAATAAGGCCCACGCCCGCAAAATATCCGCGCGGGCAGGGCAAAGAGAGGAAACATCCGCTTTGAGAGAAAATACTTGCGCTTTTACCGGGCACAGAGAGCTCGGCGGCGATTTTGACAGGGCGCTTCTTGAAAGAGTGGTCGAGCGGCTGGCAAGGAGCGGAATGAAAACATTTTTATGCGGCATGGCGCTGGGTTTCGACCTCGTTGCCGCCGAAATCGTGCTCAAATTCAAGGTTAAGTACGGTTTAAGTCTTGTCGCGTGCATTCCTTACGAGGGTCAGGCCGACTATTTTTCGTCGTCAGACAGAGAGAGATATGAAAATATACTGAAATTCTGCGATGAAAAAAGAGTGTTTGCAGAAAAATATAACCGCTATTGCATGTTCACCCGCGACAGATATATGGCAGAAAATTGTTCTGTGATGGTGTGCTACCTCAGAAAGAGCAGCGGCGGCACATACTATACGGTCAATTGCGCCAAGAAGCGCGGGGTGAAAATAATCGAGGTGTGACCATGGATGGAAAGAGAAACGGATTTATGGATAAAATTCTTGATACCGACGGAAACGGCTGACATGACTATTTTGACAATGTGCTCGACGGGCAATATGCCGATGAATCGGATAATGAAAAAATTTTTTACGACGAAGAATGCGGCGATATCGATTCAGAATATTGCGATGACGATTGGCTTGACGAGGATTCTGACTGGCTCGATGACGATGATATCTAAGTAATAATGTTAAAATTTCACCCGATATATTGCCTGTTTATTACAAAAACAGGCTATAATTTTGTAAATTTTTATTTAAATCTCAATTATATATGAAAATAATTATCATATATTCATTATATTTGATAATTTGTGCCAAAGATGTGTATAACGCTGTGTATAATAGCCCTTATACAGGTCATTTTTTGTCTTATAACTCTCAATTAACCCATATATATGGCTGATTTAAACAAAGTTTTCAACAATTCCACAGAATTATCCACAATCGCTCTTTACAGGTGTCGTTGACGGAAAATAGTAGCCGTTACATCAGTTTGACGCAGGTTGGAGTGTGTGCCGGGACAGTGTTAAGATATTTTGAATTGCCCCCCATATATGCCGCAATTACCGCCGTCTTACCTCTTATTTCAGCGTTAAAATATGCTCCGTATCGCAAATTTCAATGCACCGATCTGTCTTAACTATTCGTAAAATATTTTTGACGGCGCGTGCAGGTCATTGCGCCTTGTCGGTAAGTTCATCTTCTGTCTGATTTAAAACTGAATTACGGATGTCGTCCATAATAAATGTTGAGATGCCTTCTGCGATTATATTCGCCATTCTGTAAACGATATTGAGCCGAGTTGAAGAAAGAATCGAGAGATTGAACAGCGATTTTTCGGCGATTATGCCCATTACGGATATATCTCCCACCATGCCGAGCTTTTTGTTTGAGCCGCTGCCCGGTTTTACTCCGTGATTGGCTATTTTAATGAGACCTATATCGCCTGATGAGCCGACGGCGGCGTCAACTGCGATTATCGGACTGTCGGGGTGTGACTGCCGCAGAAATTTGTTTATATACCTTATTTCGTGCGCGGTTATAGGCTTTTGCAGGGTGCCATAGATAAAGCAGTTCAGCAGCCTGAGTTTTTCTTTGAGAAGGGTACCGGTAATGGGACCCAGACTGTCGCCGACCGAGAGGTCGCTGCCTATGCATGCTATTACAGGGACTTTATGCGGTTTTGCAAGCATCTTTTTCAATGCGATCACTGTGCCGCTTGTGGCAAGACTGTTGTACAGGTTGAACGAATATTCCGTCTGCATAATACACCTTGTGTCCGCCCGCAGCTTTAAATTTGTTTCATCTGCCGCGGCTGCAGGCGAATATTAATCTCTTTATTTTGTTTGATTCTTGCCTGATTTGCTTAGTTTTATACACAAATTTTGTATTTAAATTTAAAGTTTTGTATTCAAATATATCAAGTTATATTAGCAAAAAAATGCCAAAATGGTGCAATTCTGTAAATATATATTTACATTATTACCGATTTTATCTTATTTGTGCATATAATGCTCTCCGAACTGCCATGTTTTCAGATTGCAGTAGCGGCGTTACAGGCTTTTTATTTTTGAAGAAGGTGCTTGCATGTGCTTAGTTTTAGACGCGCGTCCCGTTGAATTTATTTGCCGCGGCGTGTATCCCTCAAATATATCTGGTCGTCTTATTCTATCGGTAATTACATGTTTTCGGCAGGGACGATAGCATGGTTATCTTTTAAAATTCAAATCAATACGTGTCTTTATTATAGGCTTTGATCATGTGATCGACGTAATTCAGCGGATATCGATCGTTTAAACCTGATTTAGGCATTGATGCGTGCTTTTTTGCATAATAATACCTGAAATTGATTTTTTGTTATGTTCTTAAATATTTCAGAGCAGTGGAGGTGGATACGCTGACAATTGACTTTGTATAGTTGTGGATAACTTAGTTTCCAAGTATATATTTTATCCATAATATCGTATTTTTAATTGATTTATCCACAATCATATTGTTACTTATCCACTTTATCCTCATTTGGTTGATTTTATTAAAAAGCTATCATTTTTTATGCGCCTGCACAAATTTGCTTAAATATTATTTGCGCTCATTCTGTAATTCAGATTTATTTAATTTGCGCCGTTTCAGATTGGTTTAAGTAAATTTATCCACTTATCAACATTTTATTAAATTATTTTATCCACAATTCAACCGTCTTATAAGTAATTTAAGTGTTTTTTGCCTGCTGATTTTATTTCTTTTATGTACATTATTTAACATTTGTTTAATATAGATGCATTTTTAACGGTGTTCAGCTAAATAATTGTCTTGATTTTCCACATCTGATTTTATTTATATGTTTGATATATTAACTTTTTCCACATTTGTTTATTACATAATTCCACAATATTAAGATTTGTTATGCGTTTACGTTTCACGTGAAACATTATATTACTAAAAAAATTTGGTTGAATGTTTCCCGTGAAACAAAATATTCCAAAATTTGCTAATAGCGCAGGTAAAATTTGGAACAAATTTTGACATTTTACGAAGAGTTGCTGACGTATAAACTACTGTGACAGCTCAATAAAAATTGAGTGAAGTGTTGCAAAATACTGTCAAATACTTGAAAATATTTAAACAATATGCTAAAATTATATTCAGAAGTATTATGTTTTCTTTGGTTGTTAGAACATTCTGTGTGAATGTTTATTTTGCGCTTGATAATAATTTAGGCGCATACTTAAGAATTTGAGCGCCAACCGCTGCATAATAAATCAAAGAGTCTGATGTTTATGTTTAAGCTTCTGCGGCCTGCCGTATTTTGGCAGGCTGAGGCTGAGCTTTTGGCATTCTTGCGGCTGAGAGGGCATAATATTCTGTCTGAGAGGCTTTAAATCGGCTTTATACTTTGGCCCGTCGAAGGCTTTCAATGCCCCTTTAACGGCCTTTTAAACCGTATCTGAACGGTTTCTTTAAGGTTAACGATCTGACGGGGAAATTTGTTGTTTCAGTTGATTCAGGGCCGTGTTTTAATTTGATGTGCAGGCGTGATGTTTTTCACGCGCGCACGACATAATAATATAATAGAAAGTTATAGCGGCACAGATATTTTCTGCGCTTTGATATAACGCAGTTGACACCTTTCCGTATCCTGCGGGCAAGGGTAGGGGTGGTGGTGACTGCAAATGCAATATTTTTGGAAGAATTCTTCCCAAAGGAGCTAAATTTTGAGTAAGAAAAGCAAAATTGTGATGTGGGTGATCATCGCTCTGCTCGTTGTTGCGGTCATTGCGGTTGTTATAGTCACCAGTCTCGACAGAGGTTCTGCTCTCAACGATCTGACGACGTTTGAAGAGTATATCGAGAACTACAGCTATGCCGAGAAGGATGACGACGGCGTTGTTGTTGACGGCCAGAATGTCAGGTTGGATAAAGATAGTGACGGCAGCTATGAAACGACAGTGCCTTCAGGACAGGTGATTACGCGTGTAGAAATCAACCAGTATTCGCTGACCGGTTATGCGGCGAGCGGTACAGTTTATACCCTGTATGGCGCTTCGCTGTATGGCTCTGAAGCATTGAGCGAGAGCGGAATAGTTCGTCAGTGGATGGAGTATGGTATTCAGATCGAATATGCAAATCCCAACTCTGGCAGTTACTGGTCATCGATTATTACCATAGGCGGCCTGGTCCTTCTCTGTGTGGTGTTCTGGCTGATAATCCGCTCGACTGCGGGCGGCGCAGGGCGCACGATGTCATTTGCAAAGAGTAAAGCGCGGATATCGACTAACATTAAAGTGCGCTTTACCGATGTTGCGGGCGCAGAAGAAGAGAAACTTGAGCTTGCCGAAGTTGTCGAGTTTTTAAAACAGCCCAAAAAATTCTCCGATCTCGGCGCACGCATACCTAAGGGCGTGTTGCTTGTAGGCCCTCCCGGAACGGGTAAAACGCTTTTCGCTAAGGCTGTTGCCGGTGAGGCGGGTGTACCGTTTTTCTCGGTATCGGGATCTGACTTCGTTGAAATGTACGTTGGCGTCGGTGCATCCCGCGTGCGCGATCTCTTTGAGATGGCAAAGAAGAATCAGCCTTGCATAATTTTCGTGGATGAAATTGATGCGGTAGGCAGGCACAGGGGCGCCGGCCTCGGCGGCGGCAATGACGAGCGCGAGCAGACGCTCAACCAGATTCTTGTGCAGATGGACGGCTTTGAGTCGAATGAGGGAGTAATAGTAATGGCTGCAACAAACCGCGCCGATATTCTCGACCCCGCGCTCATGCGTCCTGGCAGGTTTGACAGACAGATTTACGTTAATTTACCTGACGTTCGCGGCAGAGAACAGATACTTAAAGTACATGCGCGCAACAAACCGCTTTCTCCCGACGTCAATTTCAAGACAGTGGCAAGGATCACGAGCGGTTTTTCTGGAGCGGATCTTGCGAACCTGCTTAATGAGGCTGCAATACTTGCGGCAAGAGCAAATAAGAAATTTATAGGTAATCAGGAACTTTACGAGGGCGTAAATAAGGTCCTCATGGGTCCCCAAAAGAAGAGCAGGATAGTTACTGAAAGCGATAAGAGAATTACCGCTTATCATGAGGCCGGTCATGCGATTGTAGCCCGCAAATGTAAGCATTGTGATCCCGTGCAGGAGGTTTCGATCATTCCCAGAGGCAATGCTGCCGGATATACCATGACAAGGCCTGATAACGACGACGCGCACATGTCGCGTGAGAAGATTAAAGATTTCATTTGCATGGCTCTCGGCGGCCGAGTGGCGGAGGAGTTGGTAATCAAGGATATTACGACAGGTGCCTCTAGCGACCTCGAGCGTGTTACCGAAATGGCAAAGAAGATGGTGACTGAATGGGGTATGTCGGAAAAGCTCGGGCTTATGACCTACGGCAGTAACTCGCAGACCGTATTCCTCGGTAAGGATATGGAGACGCATAATACCTACAGTGAAGAGACTGCAAAGATAATTGATGAGGAGATGCACTCCATAATTGATACGGCGCATGCCCGTGCAGTTAGCATTCTTACTGAGTGCCGCGCTATACTTGACAATATGGCTAGGGTGCTTATTGAAAAGGAAACGATATATGCCGAGGAAGTCGACCTTCTGATGGAGGGCAAGAATTACACCGAAGTTATTGAGTTCATGGATGAGCAAGATTCTTCGAGGGCAGAAAATCCCTTCAAGAGATACGAGTGATGTTCATGTGCGGCGAAAATGTTTCCCGTGAAACATTTTCGCCGCCTTAAACGGGGGTAATATGGCTAAAGTAGTTTCATTTACAAATAAGAAAGGCGGCGTGGGGAAGACGACGACAGTCGTAAATATGGCCGCATATTGTGCCGATTTTGGTAAGCGAATGCTGCTCATCGATCTTGATTCGCAGGGCAATGCCACCACCGGCATGGGTTTTTCAAAAAGTGCGCTTAAAAAATCAGTTTATAATGTGCTTATAGAGGACGAAAAAGTTTCGGCTAATATTTTGCCTACGCAGATACCGCTTTTGGATATCCTGCCGGCAAATGTAGACCTTACCGGGGCAGAGGTTGAGTTAGTCTATAAGCGAAACCGTGACAGGATACTTAAGACCGCGCTTGAAGAGGTCAAGGACCGATATGATTACATATTCATCGATTGCCCGCCGTCACTGGGATTGCTGACAATAAACGCCTGGGCGGCGTCTGATTCGCTCATAATACCTCTGCAAAGCGAATATTACGCACTTGAGGGTGTGAGCCAGCTCATGAATACTATTTCCATGGTAAAACAGCACCTCAATCCGCAGCTCACGATCGAGGGCGTTGTGATAACTATGTACGGCGGCAGGGCAACGGTATCAAAGCAAATTGCTGCCGAAATCAAAAAATTCTTTAAGAGCAAATTATATGAAATAATAATTCCGCGCAATGTGCGCCTTTCTGAGGCTCCCAGCCACGGAAAGCCGATCATCCTGCATGACCCTAAGTGTATAGGTGCACGCGCATATAAAGCGCTGACGGAAGAATTTTTGTCTAAGCAGTAACTAAACAGCGGCGCAGTCATAATAACTGAGCGGAGGCTGTGTGCAATGCAATGAATAGCAAGGAGTAGATGAGTTATGGCAAAAGGATTAGGTAAGGGGCTCGAGGCATTGTTTCAGGATACGAACGAGGCATTTGAGCACATTTACGAGAGCGGAAAGCCGTTTGAATATACCGAGGAAGAGAGAAAGAACGCGCAGGATATGCCGCTTGAAAAGATCAAGGCAAATCCCAATCAGCCGCGTAAGAACTTTGACGAACAAGCTTTAAAAGAGCTGGCCGATTCAATCAAAAAACATGGCGTGATAATGCCGATTGTCGTAAACGATAACGACGACGGTACATACATGATCATTGCCGGCGAGCGCCGTTTCAGAGCTGCTAAACTTGCAGGCAACGCGACTATCCCTGTAATAATCAGAAAATACAGCGAAAGGGAAATTAAAGAAATTTCTCTCATTGAGAATTTACAGCGCGAAGACTTGAATCCTATTGAGGCAGCGTCTGCAATGAAGCAGCTTATGACAGATTACAAGCTCACACAGGACGAACTTGCCGAGAGGATAGGAAAATCGCGCCCGGCTATTGCAAATACATTGCGTCTTTTAACGCTTGCGCCTGAGGTGATTATGATGGTTTCCGAAGGAAAACTATCGGCGGGCCATGCCAGAACGCTGGTTCCTCTTTCGCCTGAGGATCAGGTAGCGTTTGCCAAAGAAGTAGTCAAAAACGCATCTTCGGTTCGTGAACTTGAAAAGAAGGTGCGTGCACATAATATTCCTCCTGAGGTCCTTGAGGAGAGGAAAAAGAAGAAGCGTGCGCTTGCTTCAATAGAGCTTAAAGATCTCGTAGAGAGGATGCGTTTTACGTTCCGTACAAAGGTCAGCCTTATCGGCAACGATAAGAAGGGCAGGATCTACATTGATTACTATTCTCGCGATGATCTTGACAGAATCGTTGAAATTCTCGACATAATTGACAAGCAGAAGTAAATGCAGATTTTATAATTAACTTAAGTTTTACATAAATATTTCGGCACGTTTCGTGCCGAAATATATTTTTCATTTTTTATTGGCCTATTATAGCGAAAATTTTCAAAAATTTAACGGCTAAAACCTGTAAAATCGAAAAAAATTCTGTCTCAGAGGCTTTAAATGGCAAAATTTACCTTAAATTTAATGGATTTTTCCTGGATTTTAGCCAAAATAAAGATTCATTCTGTGTGAGAGGCTGATTGTTTGCGGCCCGATTGAGCCGATTTGATTGATTTAAATAAAAATTTTAAGATACAAAGAATATGCTGGAATTTAAAAAACTTACGATAGACGATATTATTGATAACATTGATTACTTTTGTTCGTGCGGTTTTCATATGAGTGACTACTCTGCAGCTTTTAAATTTATGTGGCAGGAGTATTTCACGGAGTATTACGCCAAAGTTGAAAACTGCCTGGTATTTAAGGAATATTTCCAGGGAAGGGTGTATTTTCATTACCCTATATCGGGCTGTAGCGAGGAAAATGAGGATAAAGCGCTCGACGCGATTGAGGAGTATTGCAGGGAAAATAATGTGCGCCTGCACTATACGTCTGTTCCCAGACAGCGCATGTATAAGATGATCGAGCGCTATGGTTCGGATATGCGCATAAATAATAAGCGGCGCTGGCGTGATTATCTGTATAATGCGCAAGATTTTGTGACATATGCCGGAAAGAAGTTCTCCGGTCAGCGTAATCATGTAAATAAGTTTAAAAAGCTGTATCCGGATTATCAGTTCTGCACGCTCAGCGCTGCTGACAGAGAAGAGATTAAAGAGTTTTTAAAGGAATTTGCAAGGCGCCAAATCGCAAAAGGAACGACTATAGCGCGCGAAGAGTTGCAATCGGTATATAAGCTCACCGATGTTCTTGATAGCCTTAAGTTAAAGGCGGGCGGAATAAGATTGGGCGGCAAACTGATATCCTACTCGATAGGCGAGGTGTGCGGTGATCAGCTCATAGTTCATGTGGAGAAGGCTCTCACACAATACGAGGGTATATATGCAACTATGGCGCATGAATTTGCACGCCACTATGTTATGGATGGCATTAAGTATATCAACCGTGAAGATGACTCTGGTGACGCCGGGCTCAGGAAGAGTAAGCTGCAGTATAACCCGGCAGAGCTTGTAGACAAGTTCAATGTGTATCCTCATCGAGCAATTGATTCGGTCATGCACAACCCTGAGCTTAAGAGCGAGAGGCTGGTCATACGCGAGATCACTGATATAAATGCCAACGATTTGTTCAGGCTTGAGTTTGATGAGGAGCGCAATAAATATTGGGGTTACAACTGGCGTGAGCACTGTTCAGGTGAGGTAACTCCGGAATATTTCCTGCGCGGTATTCGCGAGGACTTCAAAAACAAGGAGGAGATGCCGCTTGGAATATTTTTTGACGGGATTTTTGTCGGTGAAGTTGTTTTGCACAATTTCGGCTACAGAAACGACTGTGAAATAGGTGTTCGGCTTCTTCCTGAATTTGAAGGCAAGGGAATAGCTAAGGAGGCATTGCTTGCAATGATGCACTATGCCTTTTTCACGCTTGATGTCGACACGGTGCTTGCAAAATGCTATAAAGAGAATGTTCGCAGCCGAAGGAGTTTGCTTTCTGCAGGCATGAAGGAGTGCGGGGAAGACGCTAAGTTCTATTTCTTCAGAAAAACTGCGGCAATGTGATCTGCTTATGACGATTAATTGAGTTCATGCAGCATAGTTGCGCGTTTCACGGGAAACAATTTATGCATAGTGCATAATATGGTGGTGGCGCAATGCATAATCATTTCGTGTCATACAAAGGTGAAAAACATGGATGAAAAATTTTTGATAAAGGCCATTGTGTTCAACACCTGTTGGGTGTTATGGATAGCACTTTCTGTATTTTTCGGGTATCTCATAGCCGTCCGATATTTTGCCGATAATATCCTCATCTTTATTCCGTTCAGTTTGATTTTCATGGCAGCAGGTGGAATTGCGGCTTTCTTTGCATATCGCATTTTATTCAAAAATACCGGCAAAGAATCAGTCGGGCAGAATGCCGAGCATGATAGTAAGGCTAATAACAAAGAAAATTCTGACACATAATTTGAGATGTATTTTAACGGCGAAGACCTCATGCGGAATTATTCCGCATGAGGTCTTTCAAGCATGTTCGTCAATTAAGATAATGCTGACTATTAAAATAACGCAAAATCACAGTTATATTGTCGAAAAATTGATAAAAAGTAAAGATATATTGTCAACCATGTTTGATTTTACGCAATGGTTCATTTGCCTGTCTGGGCGTTTACTATACTCATGAACCATTCTACCGTCGAAGGGTCATAGTGAGAGAAGAACGCGCTTTCGCCTTCGTCCAGAGCCGAAAGTGCGGACATGTCGCTCTCGGAGAGCTTGAAGTCGAATACGTTGAGATTTTCCTCCATTCTTTCGCGGCGGACGGACTTTGGTATAACGATAACCCCGCTCTGTATCAGATATCTCAGAGCTGTCTGGGCGACAGTTTTGCCGTACTTTTCGCCGACGGCCATTACAGTAGGGTTGGTAAAAAAGTCCTTCCTGCCCTCGACGAAGGGGCCCCAGCTCTCGTGGGCGATGCCGTACTTCTCCATCACGGCGAGGGCGGCCTTCTGCTGCTGGAAGATGTGCGTTTCGACCTGGTTGACCGCGGGCTTTATCTCGCAGAAGTTGTTTATGTCGATCAGCCTGTCGGGGTAGAAGTTTGAAACGCCGATGGCGCGCACCTTGCCGTCGCGGCAGGCCTTCTCCATGGCGCGGTAGGTGCCGTAATAGTCGCCGAACGGCTGATGAATGAGCAGCAGATCTATATAGTCGGTCTTGAGTTCCCTCAGAGAGGTTTCGATAGATCTTGCCGCGGCCTGTTCGCCGGCGTTGGTTATCCATACTTTTGTCGTTATGAAAAACTGGTCGCGGCTTATTCCGCTCTTTTTAACGGCGTTGCCTACGCCGCTTTCGTTAGCATACGCCTGAGCGGTGTCGATCGAACGATATCCGACGGATATTGCGTCGGAGACGCATCTTTCGCACTCGGCAGGGTCGACCTGATATACGCCGTAGCCCAGGACCGGCATTTTTACTCCGTTGTTTAAAAGTCTGTATTCCATATAGTTTCTCCTTAAATTTTATTTGCAAATTAATTATATACCGCCGTCGCTTGATTGTCCATTTGATAAATGTTATAATTATATTAACTAAAAGTAAATAAGACCGCTGTTTTAGTTAAATTAGTTAACGGCAATATCAGGCTGGCTGGCGGCGGCGCACGCGGTCCCGACGCATATATTTTTCATGCGGTTGTTGCCGTAAATATCCGGCTGTTTACAGGAAAAAATTAATTGGAGCGGTAATATGCCGCAAATAACGGGGGTAATCGTGCTTGAAAGCTTAAAAATTTTTGTCGCGGCCGCAGAATCCGGCAGTATAAACAGGGCGGCGGAGGCCTGTTTTATTACCCCGCCTGCGGCGATGAAGAGGCTGAATGCGCTGGAGGATGAACCGGGAGTTAAACTGCTTGCGCGCAGCGGAAAGGGAGTGGCTCTCACGCGCGCAGGTGAGAGCTATCTTAGTGACGCCGTTGCAATCCTGAAGGCAGCGGAGGAGGCGACTGCACGCGCCCGCCGTGCCGCCGTAGGCAGCGTTTCTGTGCGCGCGGGCACTTCGATACTCAATCCCTGCAAACCGCTGATCGATATCTGGAACGGGTGCGCAGCCGAGTATCCGCAGTACCGCATAGAGATCGTGCCTTTTACCGACAGCGTTGCCGAACTTTCGGAAATTTATGCGCACATGGGGCGCAGGTTCGACGTGATGTTCGGGGTTTATGACTCCGGAGAGTTGCAGCTCCCCTTCAAAATGCTCGAGCTCGGTAGGACGGGCTTCTGCATGGCCGTGCCGCGCGGGCACAGACTGGCGGATAAGGGCATGATCGAGCCTGAAGATCTGCGCGGCGAACGCATAATAATAGTGCGGCTGGGCAGGAGCCCCGTCGTCGACGGCGTGAGGAGCATACTTGCGAAGGTGCCGGGTACCGTGCTTGAAGATTCGCCCGAATACTACGATATCGGCGTGTTCAACCGCTGCGTGGCCGAGGGCGTGCTGCTCTTGTCGCTCGATTACTGGAAGGACGTGCACCCGTCTATCGTCTCCGTTCCGCTCAAGGTTAACGCCTCGCAGGCATACGGAATAATATATGCCGCAGACGCCCCCGCCGAGGTGCGTAAATTCATCTCTGCAGTGGAGGAGCAGGCGCGCCGCGGCTGATAGACGGCCTTATAATCTTGGCCCGCAGTATATTCGATTGCCCCGCATATATCCCGTGATCAACCGCCTTTTCAGATATTCTGCCGCAGGTAAAAACGCAATAGTTGCGGCATATATCAGGGGTAATCTGGCAGAGCATTATTTTGCCGCCGCATAAACAGCTTGGTTGCGGCATATGTGCCGCTCATTTAAGTTAATTCGGGCATATATGCGGGGGTAAATATTTTTTCAGAGCGGATACAACAGCGGATACATAATATCTGCGGCATATTTCCGTGCAAAATGCAATAGTTGCGGCATATATGCGGGGCAATTTTTATGCAAAATTTCCCGCAAACGGTTTGGGCGGGGCAGATTTGCAAACGCAGATCTGCCCCGCCCGTTTTTATTCAGCCCGCAATATGGTTGATTTAAAGTTTTTTGTTACATCAGCTGTGTGCCAACAACGGTAAATACGTCGAGTTCCGTGCCCGTGTCCGCATCTAGATAGACGTAGTATTTTCTCCCGCCGTAAGTTCCGCAGAACTCGTATGCCAGTTTTTCGTTTCCGTCCTTGGGGATTATCGCCAGCCGGGAAGACTCTGTCTCCAGCATGCCTCCCAGCTTCTTCTCTGCCTGAGCCTTTGAGAGTGCGGGTTCGGCTATATTCCTTTCGGTATGGTTGAGAACATAGGGCAGCGCCTCCAGGCCGGTCACTATGCCGCGTTCTTCGCACACTTTGACCTTTATCATGTCGGGATATACCGCCGCGCCGTTTTGCTCGTATACATAGTTCAGGTCGCACGTCGTGCCGCTTTCAGACTCCCATACGCAGATCATACGGTCATATCCCGCGGTCTTTAAGAAATTCTGCGCGATCGTCTTGCAGTTTTCCGCCGAGAAATTGTGCTCCGAGCAATCTTTATAGCTGTCGAACATTACAAGTTTGCCTCCGGCCTTGGACACCTGCGCGAAGTATTCGTCGCCGTCTTCGGTGGTCATGCGCACGTTGAACACGGTGAGCTGTTCTGCCACCGCCTCGCCCGTGCATTTCGTCTCCTGTACGCCGTAGCCGTCGAACCACTGCATGCACAGTTCCTCGGCGCGGCCCTGCGATATTTCCTCAAGGCCGTCGATGTCCTTTGCGCTCACTTTTTCGGTATTTTCTGCAAAGGGGCCGTCGTATATCTCTTTGGGCGTCTCCACGGCGGGATCTACATAGCCTTCAAATCCCTTAAACATTGCGCCCTTGCCGGCAAGCGCCGCCATCATGTCCTTTTCGTTCATTTCGCCCGTCAGCCCGTTCAAAAATTCCTTGAGCTGTCTGTTGCATTCGTACATATATTCTATGCCCGCTTTCTGCGAGGAGGACAGGCTGTTGCCGTCTGCCACGGCGACAAGCATGCCCTGTGCGCTTTCGCCCACCTTGTTGATGAATGCCGTCATGCTTCGGGTAAGTTCGCCCGCAACGGGCAGGCGCTCTATGGCGCTTTCGGCGAGCTCGCTCTCTATCGCGATATCGGTGAATATCCTCGTTCTGTCGCCCGCTGAGGAGGACACTCTCGCCTTTGCGAGGTTGGAATCGAGGTTATCGATTATGGCGTTCAGCTCGTAGAGGGAGTGGGTGGTATCCGAAGCCATGTCCGCCTGCATACCGTTCATATTTATCCAGCCGAACGTCAGCATGGTGCCCAGGGCGAGGGTGGATGCGCCGAGCGCTATCACCGCCGCCAGCCAGCCGCCGAAGCCGGGCGCGCGGTCCTTCTTCTGTTTGCGCTTTTCGGCCTTTACCTTTAAATCGTGTTCGCGTTTGGCTATTTTCGCGTTCAGCCTGGCCTCGCGCTTTGCCTTTGCCGCCTCGGCCCTGGCAAGCCCCGCCTGTTTTTTGTCTTCGGCCCTCTGCTGCGCCGATTTATTTTTAAGTTGCTCTCTCCGTTCGAGCCGCTTTTCGCGGCGTTCCTGCTGCCTGTCCTTCATGGCGGCGGCGCGTTCCTCCGATTTCTGCTTGTGTTCCAGCTTCTTTTCCATTCGTTTCTGTTCTCTTTCCGCTCTGAGTCTGGCAGCTTCTAGTTTGCGTTCCTCTTTCCTTGTGAGCTCTGCGCTCTCTTCCCGCTGCGTATGCAGGGTTTCGCCCTTAGCCGCAGTTTTTTCGGCGCTCTTTGCAGTGCGCTTTGTCTTTGCGCCTTCGCTCCTCTTCGCGGCCGGCTTCTTCTCAAGGCTCTCCGCCTTTTTTGCCCCGCTAGATAAGTTTTTCTCGCTCATTCATACCCTCCTATATCGCAAAGACGTGTCTGCCGATGGTCGTGACCGTCTGCCGTGAAAAAATCCAGCTGCTCGTTGCCGTCGCCGGGTTGTAGTAGTACAGGCACCCGTAAGTCGGATCCCATCCGTTCATCGCGTCGCGCGCGGCGTTGATCGCCGTCTGGTTCGGCGTTAAATTTATCTGCCCGTCGTCCACGGCGGTGAAGGCGCCCTTCTGGTAGATGACGCCCGAAATGGTGTTGGGAAACTGCGAAGATTTCACTCTGTTCAAAACGACGGCGCCCACGGCCACCTGACCGGTGTAACTCTCGCCGCGCGCCTCGCCGTATATGCATTTTGCCAGCAGATACAGATCTGAACTGGTGTAGTCGCCTTCGCCGCCGGACGAGCCGCCCGAGCCGCCCTGATCGCTGTCACCGTTCTCCAGAACGCGGACAGAATCGTTCATCCCGAGCGCTGCGTAGGTCGCCTTTCCGCATATACCGTCGGCAGAGAGCCCGTTTTTCTGCTGGAAATATTTCACCGCCTTGACGGTGGCGGGGCCGTATATGCCGTCGACATTGCCGTCGTAATACCCCCAGTTTTTAAGCCTGCGCTGAACTTCTTTCACTTCGCCCCCGCGCGCGCCCTGTTTGAGTATCGCCGCATATGCCGCAGGTTCGGCGGTAAAATTATGGCCGCTTCTGGCCGCGTACGCCGCCCCTCCGGCACACACCGCCGCCGCAGACAGCACGGTAACAATTGTTTTTAGTGCCTTGTTCATTCTTCCTCCTGTTAAAAAAACACCTGCGGCCAAGGCAATTGACCGCCATATATGTGTCAACTATTAAAAAATTTTGTTATTATGTCGTAGATAAGCGAACGGTAAGTCACGTCCTGCGTTGCCGAGGTGAAACACAGAGGCGGGTATAGAACGCACCACCAGTTGTCGCCCGTGCCGCTGCCGAGCTCGATTATCAGCGCGTCATACACCCCGCTCTCTAAAGTGAGGTCGCCGTATACCCTCGTGGGGAAGCTTTCGCTTCTTATTTCGGCGTTTGCTCCGTAATAGTAGCCGTTTTCGCGCAGGGTGTCGTCGCATACGCGCTCTATGCCCTCTATGTTGGCGTTTATAAGAGATATCGCTTCGGCCTTGGTTTCGCACTGCGCGGCGAGCGGCGTGATAAATTCCACCACCGCGTCTTTCACTCTGTATTTAACGGCCTGGTCGGCCTCGGAGTTGGAATTGGCTCGCACGTGTATGCGCAGGTATTCCGCATTTTCGCCTGTTGCCGCGCCGTCAGCGCCTCCGAAGCCGCATGCCGCGACTATTACCGTTGCAATTATTATGAAGAATACAAAAAAAGTTATACCGAAATTTTTCATACGCCATTTATTGCCCGCGCGGAAAACATTTATACGTTAATTTTTTGCCGCGCTGCGGCAAGCCGCCCGCGGCGCTCTCGCGCCGCGGGCGGCTGTTTCATTGCTGTATGCGCGTGTGCGCGCATACATATATTGGTATTTCCCGCAGAAAAAAAATTTTTCTTGACGAACGGACGCAAATCAATTAAAATATAAATATATATACCGTCAAACTGAGAATCGAAAGCATATCGGGGGAATATGAAAATGGATACGTTGGCTGATTTCGAGCCGCTGGATTACTATAAATCGCGGCTGAAGGCTGAATTTGAAAAGAACGCAAACGAATACTTTGACGAGCTGGTAAAGCGCTCGGGCGTGGACGCGGCGGAAAACGCCGCCACCGTGGCAAAGTATGACGCCGCGCAGAAAAAGGCGGAGGAGGCCGGAAAGAAACTCTCTTCCGGCAAGACGCTGCGCTCCCTTGCCATAGCGGGCGCCGTTGTCGCCTTTCTTGCGGCGTTTATACTCATCATTCTTTTCACCGACGATACGTATTGGCTGTATCTCTTCTTCGGCATACTGTGTATCGCCCTCGGCGTCGGCGCGATCGTGCTCATCTGCACCAAGCTCAAAAAGCTGGTGGAGGCGCGGCAGAAAAAGTATGAAAAGGCGCTCGCCGCCGCCGGGGAGATAAAACAGCAGGCCATGGAGCAGATGCGCCCGCTGCACGCCTTATTCACGTGGAACATGACGCGCGAGCTCGTGCTCAAAGTCATGCCTGATTTTACGCTCGACGACAGGCTGGACGTAAAAAAGCTCGACTTGTTCATAGGCAAATACGGCTTCCGCCCCGTGAACGCCGATATGGACAGCTCCACCGTATATCTTCTCTCGGGCACGATAGATAACAGCCCCTTCCTGTTCGAGCGGCGGTTCCGCCACTCAACTGTCACAAAGACGTATACGGGCACGCTCACCATACACTGGACTACATACTCGACCGATTCAAAGGGCAACACGCGCGCCGTGCACCACAGTCAGGTGCTCACGGCCAGCGTAGGCAAGCCTGCGCCCGCTTATACTTACGAAACGCTCCTCTACTACGGCAACGAGGCCGCGCCCGACCTTCATTTCTCGCGCACGCCCAAGTATTCGCACATGCACGATGAAAAGGAGAGGGAGAAGTTTATAAAAAGCGGCAGCAAACGGCTGGAAAAGCTCACGCAGAGCGCAGTAACTTCGGGCAATGGCGGCGGCTTTACCGAGCTCGCCAATACCGAGTTCGAGGTGCTCTTCGGCGCCACAAACCGCAACAATGAGGTGCAGTTCAGACTGATGTTCACCCCGCTCGCGCAGAATAATATGGTCGATCTGATGACTTCCGACGACGGTTACGGCGACGATTTCGCCTTCTATAAGACGGGCATGCTCAACTGCATCCGCTCCGATCATGCCCAGAGCTGGCAGACCGACGCCGACCCGGCGCGCTATATGAGCTACGATTTAAAGGCATCGCGCGCGGCGTTTGTCGCGTATAACGCCGAATATTTCAAATCGATGTATTTCGACTTCGCGCCGCTGCTCTCAGTGCCGCTCTACCAGATGACCAAGCCGCGCGAATATATCTACCGCGACGTGTATCCATCAAATTATACCGAATACGAGGCCGAGGCCACGGCAAACAGATTCAGCGTTTCACAGTTTGCCCCGCCCGAAGCCAAGACAGACAGCATCTTAAAGGCTTCATTTATAAGAAAGGACGGCACCGCCGATAAAATGGCGGTAACGGCCTACTCGTTCGATACCGTGCCGCGCGTGGACTATGTGGACGTATTCGGCGGCGACGGGCTCATCCACGCCGTACCCGTGCCATGGACGGAGTATATCCCCGTCTCCCGCACGAGCGAAATGGAGATAAAGGCGGTGGACGGCACGCGCGAAAATTACGAAAGTTTAAGCGCGGGTTCCGAGCTTGCCTCCTTTGTGCGCAGGTTCTCTTCAAGCGGCGCGTCGGCCTTCTGCGACGGCCTGGTGGGCATCCCGCTCACCGACGGCGATTTCACGGGCAACGACGATAAGGCTCTGGGCGAGATGTTCGGTCTCAAGGCCGCTGCGGCGGGAACGGCGGCGTTTATAGCAGGAGCGGAGGCGGTAAAAGCCGTGGCCGACATGCTCGACGAAGAAGACAAAAAGGCAGAACGCAAGGCCCCCGGCGCGGCGGCAGACGAAGCGGCCGCGGCCGAAAATATCACAGAGCAGCCGCCCGAAAGCGGCGAAACGGGCGGGGATATGGCCCGATCAACGCAGAACGAGGCCGACGGGGACGGCAATAACGCTCCCGACGGATCGGATAATAAAGAATAATAACAGGAGGAAAATTTTATGGCAAACGAGCTTGACGAACTCACCGGTCCCGTGAATAAAGAGGGCCGCGACGTAGCCGTCATCGAAAAACAGCTCCCTATAAAGGTGGGAGTAGGCTCAAAGATCTTTGAGGTATTGCTGTGGATATGCGGCATAATTCCGGGAGTTGTGTTCCTTTTCATGAAGATAAAGGCTGGCAACTACCTCTCGCAGCTTCAGCAGAAACTCCAGCACGACGCCTCACAGATAGATAACTACCTCGAGCAGCGCGTGGTCATACTGCAGAACTGCGCAAAGATACTCGATAAGGCCATCGACCTCGACAAGACGACGATGACGCAGATAGCCGCCTACCGTTCGGGCGCCAATCCCGGCGACGGCGAGCGCAACGCCGTTGCGCAGCAGATCGACGCAGTCGGCCGCAGCATAAACCTGGCGTTTGAAAACTATCCCGATTTAAAGGCGCATGCCGAGATCGCCGACGCGATGCAGCAGAACGCATACCTGCAGAAGGAGATTACTGCCGCGCGCGAGCTGTATAACGATACGGTGAACGTATGGAACAGGGACATCTATGCATGGCCCACAAAGATGATAGTTGCGGCAAAGCGCGGCTACACTACGCGCATACCGTTCACTACTTCTGCCGAGATCAAGGAGCAGGCACGCGGTGTGTTCTTCTGATAGGTAAGCAGCTTCAATATAGTTTAAGATCGGTGCGGCGGCGCAAAAATTGCGCCGCCGCATCATTTTCGGCGTTCTTTTAAAAACCCGCTGGTACCTGATATATTGTGTATGCAATTATTAAGTACGGTACATATTGTGTGTGCGCAAAATTGCCGCTGTGCTGCCTAAAATTTTTGCAAAAAAGAATAATTTTTTCTGTAAAAACGCTTGCATTTTGCTTTAAGATTTGTTATGATATTTAAGCGTTCGGGAGCTTAGCTCAGTTGGGAGAGCAACTGCCCTACAAGCAGTGGGTCACAGGTTCGAGCCCTGTAGCTCCCACCAATAAATAGTGCGTATGAATATCATGCGGGAATGGCTCAGTGGTAGAGCGTCACCTTGCCAAGGTGAATGTCGCGGGTTCGAATCTCGTTTCCCGCTCCAGTTTATTCATTACGCACTATTTTTTTTAGCGGCGCTATAGCCAAGTGGTAAGGCAAGGGCCTGCAAAGCCCTGACTCCCCGGTTCAAATCCGGGTGGCGCCTCCAAAAAACGTGCTTTAAGCTTCGCGCTTAAAGCACGTTTTTAATTTATCTGTTACGCGCTTGTGTGGTGGAATCGGCAGACACAAGGGACTTAAAATCCTTCGTATTGTATAAAAACGGTAAAAAATGAATAAATATGCCCGAGTGGCGGAATCGGCAGACGCAAGGGACTTAAAATCCCTCGGTTTAACAGCCGTATCGGTTCAAATCCGATCTCGGGCACCAAAAATTTTGAGAGGTATTTACAAAAATGCCTCTTTTTTTGTTATAAAACCACATTGGGGAACGATTGGGGAATAAAAAAGCCCGTTTTTAAGGGGTTTATGAATAATTATGAATGTTCCGTTTTAACACTCAAAAAAATTGGGGAATAAAATGGCTTGGCTGTAATTTTAAGCACCATAAATTGCTTAAAGTATAGACATTTTTTAATAATTGTGATATAATTACAAATGCAATTTAACAAACTGAAAACTTTCAAGGAAATTTGAAAGCTGGCTAATTAATCTTCTGTAATGCTATTATGAGGATTGCCCTTTGAGGTTGATAGCAATAGGCCGCCCTATGATTAGTCACGTGATTTTGTTAAATTGACTTTATTCGTAGGAGGCTAATGCGTCTTTTCCTAAGTGTATTATGGAAAAGACAGACGAAATCATGGAACTGAATAGGGAAACTGCAATGCGACTTTGGGTGAGGGATTTTGGCAAAGTATCAAAGGCAGTTGATTTTGCCGGAAGAGAAATTGCCAAAGGCGCTTACAATGACCGCAACAGCAACTTCGGTTGGAATGTTGATCACATTCTGCCTCAAAGTCAGGGTGGTAAAACAACAGACAGTAATTTAATATGCTGTCATATCCTTACCAATGACGAGAAAGCTGATAAATTCCCTTGCTTTGTGGCGAATGGTAAAAGGTTTGAGATTGTTAAAGTTCAGAACCATTATGAGATAAGAGAGGTTGATGGAAGCAACTCAAATAAAAAAGAGGAAGATACAGGGAAGATAAATTTTTACGACTCTGCATCAGGCGTAAGGTATTTTAAGGACTTAAAGGGTATTCAGAATAAGCCCAGATTTGTAGGCTCGGTTCAGATACGTATTAAGAATCTTACAAATACGGCCGTTGTTGATTTCATTGAAAATTTCTTTGATGAAGAAAACATTTCATATTCTTTGAGCCAGAACTATTACTCAACAGAAACGCTTATAACTGCTAAAAATTATAATATGCCAACAAAGGATGAAACAGGTGCATTGTTAGATAAGTGTGTTCTGTTGAATACTTATATGCAATATTATTTCTGTCCGATGGGTTATATAGATAGTTATGAAATTCTGTATCGTGTTGATTACTTCAAAGAAAAACGTGAAATGTATCTTAAAGCTCAGAATATCAGCTTTGAAAGTCCGAGTTATAAGCTAAATAACAGTTTGTTTATAAATGAGCTTGTAATTATCAATACCGAAGCAAAAGATAAAGTACAACCAAACCAGTATGGCGAATATACAGAGTATGGTTATATCTTTACTAAGTTAAAAGAAGATTTAATTAAGGAGGTTAAGGGAAACTAAGACGCTTATAGCCTCCGCAAATTAAGGAATTATTCAGTTGGCGGCAACTGAATTAAAAGTCCCCATTCAGTTATGAATGGGGATAATTTTTTGTAAATACATAAAATTAGCCTGCCAAGGTTAAACCTCGGCAGGCTTTTCATTACAGCTCATAATTTACTTTTTCAATGTCTCCGAAATAGATTTCATTTGAATATTGGGTATATCCGCGGTCAACCTTTGAAGTGCGCACATCTTTGTCGAACTCGTGTCCGTCCCAGAGCATGACAAGTTCCAGGTTGCAGCCACATTCTTTGCACCGGCTGATAAAGGTATAGCGAAGCTCATGCACGTGTCTTTCCGGAAAAACCCTTTTAATGGTGTCCGACAATGTCTTGCTGGAAGCCGCTTTTGCTTTTTCAAAATCGATCATATCCCAGACTTTGCGGAACATAGGCGAGATGGGAATTCGCCTTCGTATTGTCGCATAGCCTTTTCTGGTTTTTTCCGTCTCGCACGTTATAAAGGTGTAGTTGTTTTCGCTCTCAATTTTCATCGA
>CALVJE010000117.1 GCA_944331725.1 uncultured Bacilli bacterium
ATCTCGATCCTCAATCGATAAACGGCCTCAACCTGTACGCCTATTGCCTGAATAACCCTGTGATGTACACCGACCCCACGGGTACTTTTGGCATTATAGCTTCATTGCTGGTTGCGGCAATTATCGGTGCTGTAGTAGGTGCGGCAGGTACGTTTGTTGGTGATGTTGTTAATTACGCAGTAACAGGTGAATGGGAATGGTCTTCCTGGGAAACTTATGTCGGTAACGCCATTGGTGGTGCAATTGGTGGAATGTTATCATTAATTCCTGCTTATGGGGCATATGTTGGTGGGGTAGTAAGCGGAATGTCTGGGTCATTTATAGGCATGGCATTAGGTAAAGCTACTGGAAGCAATAATATGTCATGGGAGGAGATAGGAATAAACACGCTTATCGCAACAAGTATAAGCCTTGCAACAGTCAGTATGTCAAAGTATTTAAAATTGCAAGGTATTACGGCTGGTAGTCATAGTTGGCAACAAGTATTTAAATCAGGCTTTACTAAAACATTAAAATATGGATTTAGTATGTCCGCAAAAACATTAGCTAAAGGTGCGGGATATATGCTTGTATCAGGGTTTACAACAGGTTTTCTTGTTGGCAATATTTTACAAAGTGTAATTTTTATAATAACTTGATAATCACATTATAGGGTTATGTATAACAAAAATATCTTTTTTAGACCTAAAGGTGCTTTGATTGTTTTTGGACATTGCATTGCATTCCCTATTTTTTTAGGAGCTATTATTTTTGGAATATATATAGCTGCTACGGAAAGATTAGAGCTGATAGAATACCTTATCATAGCTTTAGGGATAGCAATATTGCTAGCAATAATGGCATTCCTTTTAAGGGAAATTATTGCTTATAAAGTAGTTTTGACTACTAAAGAAATTAAAATTCCTCAAGATAGGGCATGGCTTATATTGCGGCATAAGGCAATAACGTTGAGTTATGAAGGGTTGAAGTCGTTGCAATATTGCCAGGGAATAACAGCAGGGAACCGGGAAGAGCCGTTTTTAATCATAATGGCGGTGGTATTTGAATATGCCGACGGAAAAGAAACGACGATAAATCTGAACAGGTTCAGTCAAAAACAAATCAAACGCATAATGGGAGCAATAAAAGATATTTGTAAGGAATATTATGATACAGAAATAGAAATAAAGCCCGATTTGTTGCCTAGAAAAAAAGTAAAGCGATAAGCAAAAGGCCGCCCGCGCAGTTTTGCGCGGGCGGCTGTTCTATATGAAAACTGTTATTGACAGCGTAACAGAAAGGAGTTATAATATAATCAGTTAAAGATATATATGCGTGCGGCAATGGCACGATTCGGTGCCTTACGGAACGCATAAAGAATAATTTTGATTCAACATTAATATCATCTATATTAGATTTTGTAAAGTATATATGGTAAATGTCGATTACAATCAGACTGCATTCAGCTTTAATGGCGGAATAAAGTATCATAAAGGTTTTTATATTCTTTCTATCTATATAAGCGGAATAATTGCAATTGTTGAATTTATAATCGTTATTGCAATGCTTATATTTGGTGAATATGATGATCATACACATGACATATATGCGCTTTGTGTAAGCGGTGGAATGTTTGCAACTTTATTTATCATAGGAGTTGCCTTTAAGATTTATGAGGTTCTTGTGGTAAAAAAAAGTATTTTGAAGTGTATAAATGCAGAAGATGCGATATCAAGAAAAGCGCTTATATTTGAAGTGGGATCAGAATCTTTTTTTATGGCTCCTAAGAGAAGTAAGATAGGCGTACGATTTACTTATGGAGATAAAAAGGTATTAATGATAAGTAAAAAATATGCAGTATTAAGAGATTACATAGACAAAGAATGTCAGATAGTATATTCCGAGTCATGTGACGACGTTGTAGTGCTAAAAGCAGAAAAAGCCAAAAAGCGCAAGTAAAGTTACAAGTAATGTAGCCCCGACGGCAAAAATGCCGTCGGGGCTTTACCATATAAAATTATGGGAAGCTATTGACGGAAGCAGGAATATAGTATATACTTATACTGACGGAGAGATAGACGGAATAGAGTACAGCGACGGGAACGAATACGGAGTCGAGCGCGACCAGTACGGCAGAATAATGACGGAAACGATAAAGGCCGGCGGGACGACGTATAGCGTGACGTATATGTACCAGGACGGCGACGCATACAACGGCGACAGGCTTATAAGTTTCAACGGCGAAAACTACGCTTATAACGTGCTCGGCAATCCCACAACCTATCGAGGCAAAGCGCTTACATGGCTTCGCGGCGAACTGTTTTCAAAGTACGGCGGCACAGCGTTTACCTATGACGGAGCCGGCAAGCGGACTGGCAAAGAGAGCAGATTATGTATACGACGCGTGGGGCAACCATGCGGTGCTCAATGCGAACGGAACGGATTGCGAAAGCGGAATAGGGGTATTAAATCCCTTCCGTTACCGAGGCCATTATTATAGAAATGAATTTATATATTTTAGATGTCCAAGTTAAAAAATTAAGCATCCCGCCGCAGATACTCTGCGGCGGGATGCTTGTGAATCGGTCGTAAGAGCGTGGAAATATTCTCTCCTGAATGTTTATTTTCTAATTGGTAAACGTTTGGTAAACGCTTTTCTAAAAAGCTCAAAAATGAGCCGTTTTAATGCATTTTTACCTCATTTCTAAGTAAAATCGAAGGGCTTTCAAATTCACTTTCCTGCTTCAAGTCCAACAAGCGGAGCCATTCCGGTGATAATGGCGACGAGGATCCACCTGTTCCCATTCCGCGCGAGCAGAGCGCTGCTCTGCCGAAGGTGTTCCGCTTGCGGAAAGCGGCAGAACACAGAAGTTAAGCTCGTCTACGGCGAAAGTACTTGACCATCCAAGGTCCGGGAGGATAGCAAGTCGTCTATATTAAAAACTTGAATTTCAGTCAAGTTTTATTGTTGATTTTAGTCTGTTAAATCGTGATTTTTACCGCATTTCAGCGATAATCAGGCAAGCGTAAGTTTTACCGAATTTTAAGCTTTATTTTGCATTTTGGCACACGTTTTGGCACATAATTTGGTACACATATAGCTTGCGGGCGGGTCAACGATGTGGTAATTGTTTTTCGTGCGCGAAAGGTCAATCTTTGGGTTTTTAGCCTCGTAAGTTTCGTCGCGCTCGTTTTCTTTCTCGACGTTGCCGACGCTCGGTCGCTTTAATTTTTTCATATTGTATACGATATAACTTATACTTGGTTTCCTCCTTATTTGTTATTAGCCTCCACATTATGCGCTTGGGCGCATAAGTGTAGCTCACTGCGTCGCTGTTCATTTCGCTTAAAGCAAGCCGCCTTGCGGCAACTTGCAAATTCGCTTCATAACAGCTCCTTCTCCCACAAAATCTTGCAGCGCAATTTTTTGCGGGAGCCCTGTGGAAGTGTATGCAGATCTTGTCTATGGAGATAAATTTGTCGGCAGTTCTGCGCCCCAAGGAACGCATAGATTGATCAAAACATTTGACGATAAAACCTCGGATGAGTCACATTTATCTCTGCGCGATAATTATGAGGTCACGGGTTATGAACTTGATGTGTTGACGGAGGCGGCACGCAGCAATAAATACTGTCTCGGTTCGCGCATGACGGGCGGAGGCTTCGGCGGGTGCACAATTTCCCTTGCCGAAAGCGTCTACACGGAACAGTTCACGCAACAGGTAAAAGAGGAGTACTATAAAAAGACGGGTTATGTCGCCGAAAGTTATCTTGCGGAAATATCCGAAGGACTAACTATAACTCAATTATAAAAGCCCGCCCCAAAAGGCGGGCATTATATTTGTAAGTATGCAAAATTTTATATCAAACATTGCGGATTATGATATAATAAAGTTGTAATTATATATTCATGTAAAAGCGGTAAAACAAAATGACAAGCAATTTCGATATACAAAAACTGCAAAGCGTGTTGAAGGATTTTTATACGGCGGTTGGTATACGCATCTCCATTTTCGACGACGAGTTCAATCCCGTAATCGAGTACCCCGAAAGTCTGCCCGCCTTTTGCCGCAATATCCGTCAGTCGGCGGCGGGACTCAGCGCCTGCAAAGACTGTGACCGCGCCGCCTGCCTGCGCGCGCAGAAGCGAGGCGAGGCGCATATCTATACCTGCCATGCGGGACTCACCGAAGCCATCACGCCCATTCAGCTCGACGGCGGAGTAATAGGCTACGCCATTCTCGCACATATGATGCCTGTCGAAAATTATCAGAACGCCGCAGTAAACGCCTGCCGCCTCTCCGAAAAATACGGTGTGGAGGAGCAGGTCAGCCGCAAGGCAATCAAAGAAATTACGCCCCGCACAATGAAGCAGATTCACGCTGCGGCGCGCGTTCTGGACGCGCTCGCGGCCTATGTGCAGATACGCGACTATGCCCATTTTAAGGACGGCAACCTCGCGCGCGATATAGAGGTGTTTATCTCCCGCAATTTAGGCGGCAATCTGTCCTCGGAAATTATCTGCAACAAATTTCATTGTTCGCGTTCGGGGCTGTATGCCCTGTCAAAGCGGGCGTTCGGCTGCGGCATAATGCAGTACGTCAACGCACGCCGCATAGAGCTTGCCAAAAAACTGCTGAAGGATGGCAAAAGCATATCCGAAGTTGCGTCCGCCTGCGGCTTTGAAGATTACAGCTATTTCTGCCGCGTATTCAGGCGCGCAGAGGGCTGTTCGCCCGGTCAGTTTCTCTCGGCGGTCGGCGATAATAATTAATTACATTTGTTTTAAAATCTGCACAAAAATACCCAAACATAAAACAGTCGTCACTTTCAATGCTCCGTCTTTGCTATTATAATTTATTTTGTAGGGGAAAAGGAGTTAAAGTGATATGACAATACAGGAAAAAACGGTAAATGCCGTGCGTATTTTGTCTGCCGAAATGATAACAAAGGCGGGCAGCGGTCACCCCGGCATCTGCATGGATGCGGCGCCCGTCGGCTATGAACTCTATGCCGACATTATGAATTATAATCCCGCCGTTCCCGATTGGGACAACCGCGACAGGTTCATTCTCTCCGCAGGGCACGGCTCGGCAATGCTGTATTCGCTCCTGCACCTGTTCGGCTTTGGTTTAAGTAAGGAAGATTTGCAAAACTTCCGGCAGTTCGGCTCCAAAACTCCCGGTCATCCCGAAAGGGGAATAACTGCGGGCGTCGATTGCAGTACGGGCGCGCTCGGTCAGGGCGTGGCAAGCGCCGTGGGCTTTGCCCTTGCGGAATGCTATCTTGCCGCAAAATTCAACAGGGAGGGATACCTGATAGTCGACCACTACACCTACGTCCTCTGCGGCGAGGGGTGTTTGGAGGAGGGCATCTCCTACGAGGCCTGTTCGTTTGCCGGCAGGCAAAAGCTGGGTAAACTCATTTTATTTTATGACTGCAACAAAATTTCAATAGAGGGCAACACCGACGATGCCTTCGCGGATGACATTCCTGTCCGCTTTGTATCGCAGGGGTGGCAGGTTCTCACCGTCGAAGATATAAACGACCTCGGCTCGATAAAGAGAGCCGTTGCCTCGGCAAAGACTGAAAAGGATAAACCCTCAATCATAATCTGCCATTCCGTCATAGGCTACGGCACTCCCAATGCGGGCACGGCAAAGGCGCACCCGACGTGCTGTTGGTCTCCGCAGGCAGTGAAGTTGATATTTGTATCTCCGCCCAAAAGCTTTTAAAGGACGGCGGCATAAATGCGCGGGTAGTTTCTATGTATTGCACGCAAATTTTCGATAGTCAGCCAGTCGGCTACATAAACAGTGTTCTGCCCTGCGGCGTTCTCCGCGTCTGCGTAGAGGCCTCGGGCAACAATATATGGTACAAGTATGCCGCGGGCGGCAAGGTCATAAATATGACGTCATTCGGACAGTCCGCCCCGATGGAAAAATTATACGATTACTACGGCTTTACGCCGCAAAACATAGCCGATACGGCAAAAAAATTATTGGATAAGGAGTAAAATTTATGAGTAACATTCCCGAAATCAAGGTAGGCATAGTAGCGGTCTCGCGCGACTGCTTCCCCGAAAGTTTATCTGTAAACAGAAGAGCGGCTTTGGTTTCTGCCTATACAAAAAAGTATGGCAAAGAAAATATATACGAGTGTCCCGTGTGCATAGTCGAAAGCGAAGTTCAGGCAATGCAGGCGCTCGAAGATGTCAAAAAAGCGGGGTGTAACGCGCTCGTCGTATATCTCGGCAACTTCGGCCCCGAAATTTCCGAAACGCTGCTCGCGCAGAAGTGGAGCGAGCAGACGGGCTGCCCCGTGATGTTCGTCGCCGCCGCCGAGGAAAATACCGCAGTGCTTGCAAACGACAGGGGCGACGCCTACTGCGGCATGCTCAATGCAAGCTATAACTTAAAGCTCCGCGGCGTCAGGGCATACATACCCGAATATCCCGTCGGCACGGCCGAAGAGTGCGCGGATATGATACACGAATTTATCCCCGTCGCCCGCGCTCTCGTTGGGCTCAAGGATTTGAAGATAATCTCCTTCGGTCCCCGTCCGCAGAACTTCCTCGCCTGCAACGCACCCATAAAACAGCTCTATAACATAGGCGTAGAGATAGAGGAGAATTCCGAGCTCGACTTATACGAATCTTTCTTAAAGCACGACGGCGACAAGAGGATAGCCGAGGTCGCCGCAGATATGGCGGCAGAGCTCGGTGCAGGCAATAAAAAGCCTGAAATACTCAACAAGCTCGCGCAGTATGAACTGACTTTGCTCGACTGGATAGAAAATCACAAGGGCAGCAAAAAGTACGTTGCCGTCGCGGGCAAGTGCTGGCCCGCCTTTCAGACAATGTTCGGCTTTGTGCCCTGCTATGTTAACAGCAGATTGACGGGCAAAGGTATACCCGTAAGCTGCGAAGTCGACATCTACGGCGCCCTCTCCGAGTATATCGGCGCATGCGTATCGGGCGACGCAGTAACCTTACTCGACATAAACAACACCGTGCCCGACGATATCTATAACGGCGATATAAAGGGCAAATTCAATTATAAACCTACGGATGTATTCATGGGCTTCCACTGCGGCAACACATGCTCACAAAGGCTTTGTAACCCCGAAATGCGCAACCAGAAGATTATGGCACGTTCTCTGCCCGAGGAGGTTACAAACGGAACGCTCGAGGGCGACATAAAGGCGGGGGATATTACTTTCTACCGCCTGCAATCGACTGCGGACAATCATCTGTACGCCTACGTCGCGCAGGGCGAAGTCCTGCCCGTGGCAACGCACTCTTTCGGTTCAATCGGCGTGTTTGCAATAAATGAAATGGGCAGGTTTTACAGGCACGTTTTAATTGAAAACGGCTTCCCTCACCACGGCGCGGTGGCCTTCGGCCACTTCGGCAAGGCGCTTTTTGAAGTGTTCAAATATCTCGGCGCCGAAAAAATTGGCTACAACAGGCCCGCAAACGATAAATACGCAACGGAGAATCCCTTTGAGTTATGAGCAAAAAAATACTTGGTATAGAACTCGGTTCAACGCGCATAAAGTCCGTACTCATTGACGAGCGCGGCACAGTGCTCTCAACGGGCATCTTCGAGTGGGAAAATACTCTTGTCGACGGGCTGTGGTCATACTCCCTCGAAGACGCCGAGCGCGGCGTCCGCGAAAGTTACAGTCAGCTTGTCAAAAATTATGGTCAGGCGATTGAAAATTTCGACGCCATAGGCGTATCGGCCATGATGCACGGCTATCTTGCCTTCGATAAATACGGCAAACAGCTTGTGCCGTTCAGGACTTGGCGCAACACCAACACCGGCGAAGCCGCGGGTAAACTTTCTGAACTGTTTTCTTTCAACGTGCCTCTGCGGTGGAGCGTCTCGCAGTACTATCAGTCCTTCCTCGACGGAATGGAGCATGTCAAAAACGTTGCCTATCTCACAACGCTCGCTGGCTACATACATTTCAAACTTACGGGCCAAAACGTGCTCGGCGCGGACGATGCAAGCGGAATGTTCCCCCTCGACGGGCGCGACTACAACGGTCAGATGCTGGCAAAACTCAATGCCCTCATAGGCAGAGATTTTAAGGAGCTGTTGCCCAAAGTTTTGCTTGCGGGCGAAAATGCGGGCACGCTCACTGAGGAAGGCGCGCTCTTCCTCGACCCGACAGGCACGCTCAAGGCGGGCGCAATCTGCTGCCCTCCCGAAGGCGATATGGGCACGGGAATGGTGGCCACAAACAGCGTGTTGCCCAAAACGGCAAATATATCTTCGGGAACTGCCGCCAACTGCACGGTCGTGCTTGAAAAGCCTTTAAAGAATTATTATAAAGAAATAGACATCGTCTCTACGCCCGACGGCTTCCCCGCCGCGCTCATACACACCAACAACTGCACCACTGAAATCAATGAATGGGTAAATCTTTTTTCGGAGGTCGTTGAACTTTGCGGTCTGAACATAGGTAAGGGGCAGTTGTTTGAAAAGCTGTTCAACAAATCGCTCGAAAGCGACGAAAAAGTCGGCAAACTCACGGGCTACAACTATCTTGCAGGCGAACCGCTTGCAGGGACAAAGAACGGCGCACCGCTCATATTGAGGCCGAGCGACGGTCATCTTTCGCTTGCAAACTTTATGCAGATGCACATCTATTCGGCCATCTCCGCTCTCGCCCTCGGCATGGATATTCTTAAGAGCGAGGGGGTAAAGATGGAGAGCGTTATGGCTCACGGCGGATTTTATAAAACGCCCTTTGTCGGCCAGAACGCAACCAGCGCAGTCCTCGGCGCGCCTGTCACCGTTATGGAAACAGCGGGCGAAGGCGGGGCCTACGGAATTGCATTGCTTGCGGGATATGCCTTAACGAAGGGGCTTTCGCTGCCCGATTACCTCAATAAAATTTTCGCAGACGCAGGCAAAAAAACTGTGAGCGCCAACGAGTACGAAAAGGCTAAGTTTGCAAACTTCATTGCGGCATATAAGCGCTGTCTGCCCGTAGAGCGTTTGGCTTCGGAGGTCAGATAAATGCTCGAAAAGCTGAAGGAAGAGGTGCTGAGGGCAAACCTCGATCTTGTAAAAAACGGGCTTGTGCTCTTTACTTGGGGCAACGTCTCTGCGATAGACAGGGCAAGCGGCCTCGTCGTAATAAAGCCCAGCGGCGTGCCCTATGAGGGGATGACTGCTCAGGATATGGTCGTCGTCGATTTAAATGGCAAAGTGGTGGAGGGTGCATATCGACCGTCGAGCGACACGCCAACGCACATCGAACTCTATAAAGCTCACCCTCAGATTGGCGGCATAGTGCACACCCATTCAACTTACGCCACGGCGTTTGCGCAGGCTGAGCGTGCTATCCCCGCCTACGGCACAACGCACGCCGACTATTTCTACGGCGATATCCCCTGTGCGCGTTCCCTCAATGCAGATGAAATGGACGAGTACGAAGTCAACACGGGCAAAGTCATAAACGAGACTTTTGAAGATAAAGACGTCGTCGCCATTCCCGCCTGCCTTGCGTCCCACCACGGAGTGTTCGCGTGGGGCAAAAATGCGGACGAGGCCGTTTATCACGCCGCCGTCGTTGAAGAAGTGGCCAAAATGGCGTTCATAACCGAAAATTTAAGCCCCGTCATCAAGCGTTTGCCCAAACACGTTGCGGATAAGCACTACAACCGCAAGCACGGCAAAAACGCCTACTATGGGCAAAAGGACTAGCTTTAATGAAAACATATTACGATAAATTTAACGGCAGAGATGTCTATCTCTACACAATTAAGAGCGATATGGTAGAGGTTGATATATGCGAGCTTGGCGCTCGCATAAATTCCATTCGCGTAAACGGCGTGGATATAGCCCTCGGCTTTGACAGCGTGGAGGGTTATCTGGAAAGCGGCAGCTACGCAGGTTCAACCATAGGGCGTGTGGCCAATCGCATTGCTGATAGTAGATTTTTTCTCAATGGTAAATTGTATTATGTTAGTGCAAACGAGGGTAAACATCATCTCCACGGCGGTATTCGCGGGTTTGATAAGAGGCTGTTTTTTGTAATATCATATAGCTCAAATAGCGTCTGTATGCAATATATCAGTGAGAATGGTGAAGAAGGATATCCCGGAAAACTCGATTTTACTGTAAAGTTTACAGTAAAAGACAGTGAGCTTCTTGTCGAATATTCTGCTTTAAGCGATAGGGATACTTTGTGGTGCCCAACCAACCACACCTATTTCAATCTGAACGGCGAAGACAGCGGCGACTGCAGAGACGATATCTTGCAGCTCAATGCGGATAGCTATACTCCCACGGACGATACGCTTATCCCTACAGGCGATGTGCTGCCGATTGAGGGCACGCCGTTCGACTTCCTCAAAGAAAAGCCAATAATTGCGGACTTTAAAAATCCTGCTCTTCGTGCAACCAACGGTTATGACCATAACTTTATCGCAAACAGCAACAATATGGCTTTTGCGTACAGCAATAAAACGGGTATCGGTTTTCGTGTTTCGTCGGATATGCCCTGCTTTCAGCTTTATACGGGCGGCGCAATTAAACCTTGCAAGGGTAAGTCAAGGCAATACGGCGCGTGGTCGGGATTTTGTATAGAGCCGCAATATTGCCCCAATGCGATAAACCTTAAAAAATTCGATAAGCCGATAATTTGCGCCGATAAAAGATATGAACATTATATAAAATACACATTCAGTGTTTCCGGTTGATAAAATGAGTTTGATTGGTTTAGAATAATTGAAGGCAACTATTTGGCGGCTCTCTTTATTATATCAATTATCCGCCTTTTTGTGCGTTATAATCAATTTAAACTCTGCCTTTTCGTGCAAAATATTTGATAATTAACTTGCCTTTTGGTGCAGGTGTGCTATAATTGCAGAAAAGGCGGTAGAAATTATGATTTTAAAGCGCAAGATTTATGATAAACTTGTAGAGTGGAAGCGGGAGAGCAACGGCTCCACCGCATTACTCATCGGCGGGGCGAGGCGCGTCGGCAAGAGCTTTGTAGCCAAGGCGTTCGGCGAAAACGAGTATAAGAGCTATATACTCATCGACTTTGCCGTCGTTCCTCAGGAGATAAAGGATTTATTCGTTTACGACATGGGAGATTTGGAGCTTTTTTTCCAAAAACTCTCGCTCTACTATTCGGTAACGCTGTATACACTACGTTCTTGCGTTGATTTTCGGGTTGGCTTTCTTCTTCTTTATATACGGCATATATATGTATGTTTCCGTAATGGCATACGGCATAGATGCAAACTGGAACGGAACGTTCTTCTTAAATGCCGGCTTATTTGTTGCGCTGCTTGTTATAAGTTTCGCAAATATATTCGTCAAACAGCTTAAAGACGAAGACTGAAACGCAGGCAAAGCGAAAAAACTATATAACTGTATATAATATAAATTTCAAGGGGTAATTTAAAAGATATGAATAGCAAAGTAAAAAAAACAATTGCAGCGCGCGGCGGTTGCAGTCAGCTCGTTCCTGCTTGCATTTTCTGCAACGGCATACGTTATTTGCAATGAAAACGCATATCAGATAAACGGCTTTTTGGGGATACAGACGTCCGAAATCCATGAGGCGGAAAATACGGACGTGGATACCGAATACTACAAATCGAAATATAATAGCGTAAAAGCAGTGAAAGAGGCCGGCCTTGCCGCCGTTGAAGAGGTTGAAGCCGAAGGAGCAGTGTTGCTTAAAAATGAAAAGAACGCCCTTCCGCTTGCAAGCGATAGCCGCAAGATCAGCCTGTTCGGCACAAGCTCGGTCAATCCGCTGTATGCCGGCACCGGTTCGAGCGGCATAGATACTTCTACCGCGCCTACCATGAAGAGCAGTTTTGAGAACGCGGGATTTGATGTGAACGACGAGCTGTGGGATTTTTATAAGTCTCATCCGCAGACGAACAAGGCTACATACGTATCAGGCGGATATGCCGCCGGCGCGAGAGGTTCGTTTGCCATCAACGAAGTCCCTTGGGACGATGTTGCAACAAAGAGCGCAACTTTTTCGGAGTATGGCGACGCAGCTGTCGTGAATTTTGCCAGAACAGCGGGCGAGGGCGCCGATATGCCTTCTTCCAGCGGCAAGACTCAGGCAGATCTGTATGAAGACGCGGAAAGTAAGACTGGTAAGATCGAAAATGGTAACTATCTTGCTCTCAGTGAATCTGAGAAACAGTTGTTGCGCGGGCTGAAAGCTGAAAAGGACGCAGGCCGCATAAAAAAGATCATCGTGCTCATAAATACAGCCAACGCCATGCAGCTTGGTTTTTTGGATGACGAGCAGTACGGCATCGATGCCGCGCTTTGGATAGGCACGCCCGGCCAAAGCGGCCTGAACGCCGTTGCCGATATTATCGCCGGAACTGTGACACCTTCGGGCAGCCTTGTAGATACATACTATACCGATAACCTTAAATACAACCCGTCAATGTCTACGTTTGGCGATAATATATATGAAAACTATGGTGAATATATAACCGATAGCAGAATTGCGGGCGGAATGAACCGCTACACAGTATATCAGGAAGGCATTTATGTGGGCTATCGCTATACCGAAACGAGGTATGAAGACAGCGTTCTCAAGCAGGGCAACGCGGGCGATTTTGACTATGACGAAGTCGTGTCTTATCCCTTCGGCTATGGATTATCCTACACTACGTTTTCTTACAGCGATTTTGACGTACAGGAAAGCAACGACGTATATAGCATCACCTCCTCTTGTCTGAAATCGACTATAAGCCCCGTTTATTCAGTCAATTTCAGATAAAAAAAGTCCATAGAAAGATACCTTCCTATGGACAGTTATTTTTATGTTGAATATCCAAAAAACGGTATGCGAAACCTATCCAAAGTAAGCCCGCCCTGCCCGTGGCGGCACCTTTTAAGCGCCTTGCCGTTCATCCTCATTGCAATACGTCTCTGTATTGCCGCTTCGTCTTCGCGGCAATTCATCCTAAAATTTGCTCGCCACGGGTGCAAAGCAATTAAAAGCGGCAGATTTGCAGACAATACAAGGCGAAAGCCGCAGATAATACAGGGCGTATTATCAAGGATTTCAACACAGTAGAGGCGCAAATATGCCGCTTTTAATCAGGGTTGATTTACTTTGGATAGGTTCAACACCTTGTCCACGCCGGAACGCGCAACAAAAGCATACGGAGCGAGAATTTACCTCGTCCGTCAGCGGCATATAGCCGCTAATTATAAACAGTGACAGCCGCCATTGGCTACTCACAAAAGTGAGGTCGTCGCACAACGTTCCCGGCTATTCTTGTACCGTACAAAGTACGGCACGTTCCCTCGTCGCGGCAAACTATGCTTTTAGCGGGGCGGCGCGAATGCGCCGCCCCGCAGTTTTCGCCGTTGCCGCTCCTCTTCCCGCAAAAACCTCTTTTTGCGGGAGCCCTATTTAAGTTCGCAATTTAATGCGCAACACCACAAAGAGTAGTGGAGGACTTAATCGGAAGTCAACCGCTCGGGTACCGTTTTTGTTTTGCAAAACACCGCTTTCCTGACCGATTACGTCATCAGCTGAATAGACGCTCAAAGACCAAATCGGGTGGGTATTTTCTGATAAATCGATTGAATACCTCTCAAATCCACTATAATGGCGGAGCCGTCTAAGATTCCCTCGTTTCTTTCACCGATACGGGCATTTTGCTTGCATCGAAAGAGCTTTCATTCCTCCGATACGTTTATACTATAACATATAGTTTAGTGCTTGTCAAGAAAAATAAAAACAAATGTTTGTATTTTTTAGGAGATTTTGTCGTATAATATAATTTTTGTTGGGTGTAGACAAGGTTATACGAGAGAGTGGGAGTAGGAAATATTAAACGGTAATACAAAAAAGAGGTGAGTGAACTCAACCTCTTTTTTATGAATTAAGATATTCTATAACTTTCTTTTTACGCTTGGCATATTCCAAGGTGTGGGCGGCGCCATCCCACGAATGGCGAACGCAGGTAATCGGCATATGTCCTGCGTTTGGTATATTCCCTGCATCGCGGCTATCTGGTTATTAAACCCTCAACTGTGTTTTTCGCGGTACTCGGCGGGGGTGCAGCCGAAATATTTTTTAAAGACAGTAGTGAAATGCGCGGACGAGCTGTAACCGAGATATGCCGCAATCGCTGCGGCGGACTTATCGGTAAAGCGCAAAAGGCGCTTGCCTTCTTCAAGTTTTTGTCGCTGTACAAATTCAGCCAGCGCCATGCCGGACTCGGCTTTGAAGTTTGCCGAAAGGCGCGTTCTGCCCATAAACAGGTGTTCGGCGATCTGTTCGGTGGTTATCGGCTCCGAAAGATGGTGCTGAATATAGTTTGTGACGGCGATGACCAGTTTTGAAGGGTTGCTGCCCTGCCGTATCTTTTCCACCCTTTCGCAGTAGTCGGCAATCATGCGGTACTGCATGTTTGTAATCATCATGGGGTCTGTCATGAGTTCGCACTTCTGTATGTATGCGTCGCTTAAAGTCAGCGCGTCGTTGCTGTCCATTCCGCCGCGTATGGCGGCGCGCGCGGCGAGCGTGGTTGTAACTATACATGTGTTTTTAAGGTGCCTCAGCTGTTCGCGGGCGAGTTTGCCGCCGTTTACTGTGGGCATAATGTTTTTTACCCATTCCTTGAACCGTTCCGTCTGCCCCTGCGATACGAACGACATTATAGTGTTTTCCAGTTCAAGTGTGTTGTGTACGTTTTCTCCTTCCTCGGCAAATTGAGGCGTTGAAGAATATTCCTCGTTGACCATAAGTTCTTTAAACTTTACGTCGTCCGGTTCATATAGAATTATATCTTCGACATTGGTCTTTTCGTTGTTTAAAATGTAATTTATCATACACATCATCTGCATTATCGTTTCAAGCGGCATGCGTATTATCATTTTCATGGCCGCCACAAACATATCGGTGTCGTTCGGCTCCACGCCCGCGCGGAAGGCGAGTTCTTTAAGCTCCTGTTCTGAATTGTGGGTTTGCCGCGTCGGCCCGATTATTATTTTGTATGCATCGAAGTTAACTATTCCGTAGTAGTTGAAGTGGTTTGTTACATAGTAACTGACGTGGGCGTCGATTTTCATTACGTCGTCCAGATAAACATTCAGCGGGTCTTTTACTAGTTTGACAACAGAATAAAAAAATATCTGCTTCCCGTTTCTGTAAAGTCGGATAGGTATGCCCGCAAGGTTGCCTATCGATGTGCATATGTATTTAAAGTCAAAATTTTTCATATCAGTTTCCCTCTTCCGTATGCGGCGGCGCAAAGCCTTTTGCGCCGCCGCATATCTATTCTGATACAGATTTTAGCATATTGATACATATATGTAAAGCAATTAGAAAATAGAAATGATATAATTGTTTTGCAATAACAGAAAAAGTGGGTTTTGCACAATGGATATTAAAGGAACAATTAAAGGGTTCACCGCGGAAGAGAAGGCTGCGCTCGTTTCGGGTACGGATTTTATGTACACAAATCCCGTGCCGCGGCTTAATATACCGTCCCTCCGCATGTCGGACGGTCCACACGGACTTCGCGTGCAGACGGAGGGAGGGGACAACGGAGTTACGGGCAGTCTGCCCGCAACGGCCTTCCCTACGGCGGCTTGCACGGCTTCGGGCTGGAACGAGGAAAACCTGTATAAAATAGGTCGGGCGATGGCGAAGGAGTGCCACAGATACGGCGTGCATGTCGTTTTGGGACCGAGCGCCAACATAAAGCGCAACCCCCTTGCGGGGCGCAATTTCGAGTATTTTTCCGAAGACCCGTACCTTGCTGGCAAGCTCGCCGCGGCAGAAGTAAAGGGCATACAGAGTGAGGGCGTAGGCGTTTCGGCAAAGCACTTTGCCATAAACAATTCCGAAAATTATCGCTTTATGGGCGATTCGGTGTGCGATATGCGCGCCGCGCGCGAAATTTATTTAAAGGTGTTCGAGCGCATCGTAAAGGAGGGCAAGCCCGCCACGCTGATGTGCGCCTATAACAAGATAAACGGCGAGTTCTGCTCGCACAACAAGTGGCTGTTGACCGACGTTCTCCGCAATAAATGGGGCTTTGACGGTTTGGTTATGACCGACTGGGGCGCCATGCACGACAGGGTAAAGAGCTTGCAGGCGGGGCTCGATTTGGAGATGCCGGGCGACACAAATATCTGCCGCAAATGGATACTGGACGGCATAAAGGACGGCACGCTTTCTATGGAAGATTTGGATAAGGCCGTGGAAAATGTGCTGAATTTAGTTGATAAGTACGCCAAACCATTCGATGATGACAGCAACTTTGAGGAAAACGATAAACTCGCCTGTGAGATTGCCGAGGACTGCGCCGTGCTACTCAAAAATGATGGTGCGCTCCCTTTAAACGAGGGCGAAGAACTGTTCGTCTGTGGCGACCTGTTTGAAAGGATGCGCTATCAGGGCGCGGGTTCCTCGATGATAAATCCAGCAAAGCTGACGACGCCCAAAAACGCCTTCGATGATATGCGCGTAAAGTATGTGTTCGCCCGCGGATATGCCGAAAACAGGACGGATACAGAGCGGAAATTTATAGACGAGGCGCTGTCGCTTGCAAAGCCGTTTAAAAAAGTTCTTGTGTTTGCAGGGCTCACCGATTATGTTGAGAGCGAGGGGTGCGACAGAGAGAATATGCGCCTGCCCCAAAACCAGCTCGATTTGATAGATGCAATGGCAGGTTCGGGCAAAGAGGTGGTAGTGGTGCTCTTCGGCGGCTCGCCCGTCGAACTGCCATTTGCCGACAAGGTGAGTGCCATACTCAATATGTACCTGCCCGGGCAGAGCGGCGGCAGGGCGTGCGCAAACCTTTTATTCGGAGAAGCAAACCCTTCGGGAAGATTGGCCGAAACGTGGGTAAACGAATATAGTGACGTGCCCTTCGGAAAAGACTTCGGCAAAGGGATAAACGAGATATACATAGAGAGCGTGTTCGTAGGCTACCGCTACTACGCCACGGCAAATAAAAAAGTGCGCTATCCCTTCGGCTACGGACTCTCGTATACGCAGTTTGAGTATTCGGATTTCAAGGTGAAGCGCGCGGGCGATAAAATAGTCGCCGAATGTACTGTAAAAAATGTCGGCAAGCGTGACGGCGCGGAGGTCGTGCAGGTTTATGCTGGACTAAATAATTCGGGTATATTCAGGCCCCAACGTGAGCTAAAAGCCTTTAAAAAGGTTTATTTAAAGGCTGGCGAAAGCGCAAACGTAAGTCTTGAAATTCCCATTTCGGAGCTTGCCTTCTGGAATATAAGGCAAAACAAGTGGCAGATAGAGAGGGGGGATTACTCGATAGAGTTCTGCAAGGACTCGTTCACCCCCATATATGCCGCGAATATCGCGGTAGAAGGGGAGAGAGCCGAAGGCATTTACAGCGCAGAGGCTATGCAGGCGTACAGCGGCGCGCACCTTGAAAAGGTTACAGATAGTCTGTTTGAGGAGATGAGCGGACTTAAAATCCCGGCTCTGCCGCCCAAAAAGCCGATAACTCTCGAAAGCAGGTTTACCGATTTAAAACTTACTTTTATGGGCAACATACTCTTCGGCGCCGTGCTGGGCGTTGCAAACAGGCAGATGAAATCGGCGCTTAAAATGCCCGAGGGGACTGAGCGCGACAACAAGATTAAGGGCGCAATGTTTTTAAAGAGGATACTTGAAAGCAACTCGTTGCTTTCAATGTCGATGTGCGCAGGGAAGACCTGTCCCTATAATTTTGTTCAGGGATTTATGGAGCTTTCAAACGGGCATATAATCAGGGGAATAAAGTGCTTTTGCACCAAAATAAAAGTACCAAAACTTCCAAAGGAGGAAAAATAAATGACACAGGGGAAGATGCTGAGCGGAAGAATTTTCAACAGCCGCATACGTTCAAGAAACGTTGAGGGAAAGGAAAAGTGGCTAGGCTACCTTTTAGGCCCGTGCGGGGCGTTGCTCATCAACGCCATACTCGGAGGCTCATTTCTCAACCAATACTGGACGGACGTTCTTAAAATAGGCGGGTTGTGGGGAGGCGCCTTTTTGGTGGTATTCCCTATAATTTCAAAAATTATCGACGCCATAACCAACTTTATTATGGGTTGGATAATCGACCGCACAAAAAGCAAACAGGGTAAGGCAAGGCCATATCTGTTATTGTCGGCAATCCTTGTTCCAGTAACGGGCATTTTGCTGTATACGGTTCCGAGTATGTCCGTCGAATGGCAGGCCGTGTGGGTAACGATTTCGTATAACCTGTTCTTTTCGTTTGCATACACCATCTATAACATGAGCCATAGCATGATGGTTCCGCTTTCAACGCGCAACTCAACGCAGCGCGGCGTGCTTTCGGTATTCAACCAGGTAGCTACCGTCATGGTGACGGGTATTCTGGCCGCACTCATTTTCCCCACGGTTATTTTGCCTATAATAGGCAGTAGTAAGGGTGCATGGATAGGCGCAATGTCTATAATCTGCATAGCAATGTTGCCGCTTATGCTGTTGGAATATTATTACACAAAAGAACGCGTGACGGAAGAGCTCGGCAAAACAGAAACGGTAAAAGTGCCGTATGTCATGCAGATAAAGGCTGTGTTTACCGATAAGTATATGGCGCTTTTGCTTGTGTACTTCCTTATATACACAATCGGTTCCACCCTTAAAAATACGGCGCTCGTATATTATTGCAATTACGTCCTCGGCACTTATAACGACGGCGTTACGCAGATGCTCATCTCCGTAATAGGCGGAATACCCATGGGCATAGGCATCTTTGCCGTCTGGCCGCTGGCAAAAAGATTCGGCAAAAAGAATGTATCTGTTGCGGGATTTATATTGTACGCGTTAGGCAGCGCTATTTGCTGGATGGTTCCCTCCAACATTGGCGTTGTTCTGACGGGGCAATTTATAAAGAATATCGGCGGCTTGCCCTGCGCGTACATATTCATGTCGCTCTTTGCCGATTCTTTCGACCATCTGGAATGGAAAACGGGATATAGGAGCGATACGTTGGCAATGTCTATCTATTCGACTATAGTCGTAGTTTTGCTTGGCGTGGGCGTTGCAATTTTCAATGCATGCCTCAATGCAAGCGGCTACATTCCTCCCGTCAATGCCGCATCTATTGCCGACGCCGAGGCTGTTCTGGCGGAGAACGGCTGGCTTGCACAGCTTGCGCTGGGTGATTATAAAGCCTTGGTTGACGGCACGTTTACGATAGGTATACAGCAGCCGGACAGCACTTTAAATGTGATTTCCTTCCTGTTCGTAGGGCTTGAAGTTATAACGGGTATTATAAGCGCCGTTCTGCTTGCATTTGTCAACGTTGAAAAAACATTGACTAAAAAGCAGACGATTATACGCGAACGCCAGAAGAAGGCCTGCGAAGACAGCGGCAAAGTATGGGTAGAGCCCGAAGTTCAGATTGAAATGGAGCAGAAGGCCGCAGATGAAGAGGCGGAAGAAATTTACCGCAAAGAGCTCAAAGAGCGTTGCCAAAAGAAAGGTCTCGATTACAACCTTGAACTTGAAAAACATATCGAGTCAATACGGGTAAAAGAGGAAAAACAGGCCGAAAAGGAGAAGCTGGCTAAAATCAAGGCGGAGGAAAAGGAAAAGATAGCAGCCGATAAGCAGGCCGATAAACTTGCAAAAATGACGCCCGAACAGCGCGCAAAGCGTGACGCCCGCATGGAAAAACGCAGGGCGCGCGAAGATGCCGCATGGGAGATTGAGCGTAAAAAGGGCGAGAGAACTTATAATAAGATGCAGGCTATGCTCAAAGAATACCTTGCAGCCAAAAAAGGAAAGATGAAAGAATGATAAATACGGCCGGATATAAAATTTGCGATATCGAAAAGGAAAACGACGAACTTGCGCTTGAAATAGCGGCGGAAGGCATAGTTTTGCTTGAAAACAGCGGCGCGCTGCCTTTGAAAAGCAAAAATGTGGCGCTGTACGGTTCGGGTGCCCGCAACACCTGCAAGGGCGGGACGGGCAGCGGCGAAGTCAACAACCGAAGAAACATCAATGTGGAAGAGGGGTTGGAGCTTTGCGGCTTCCGTGTGACCACCAAGGGCTGGCTGGACGACTGCGATTCACAGATGGCGAGTGAAGAAGAGGCGCGCGACGCAAAAATCAGACAGATAGGCAAAAAGTACAGTGTATTCCGCTTCTGGGAGCTGATGAACGAGCTGGCTCTTCCGATAATTTACCCCAAGGGGCGGGATATAACGCAGTCCGACGTGGCCGCCTCCGATACCGATACCGCCGTATATGTTCTGACCCGCCAGGCGGGCGAAGGCGGCGACAGGCGCAACGTAAAGGGGGAATATTACCCTACGGATAAGGAACTGCGCGATTTGCAATTTCTTGTTGCGCACTATAAAAATACCATACTCGTCATAAATGCGGGCGCATGCATAGATATGGCGCAACTGCTTGCGGCAAAGCCGGGCGCCGTAATATTTATGGGTCAGGCGGGTCAGGCTGGCGGGCTTGCGCTTGCGCAGCTTATGAGCGGCAGCCGCAATTTCTCCGGCAGACTGGCAGCTACATGGCCGAAAGACCTTGCAGACCTTCCTTGTTCCGATTCATACAGTTTTCTGGACGGAAATACAGAAAAAGAAATATACAAGGACGGGATATATGTAGGCTACCGCTACTACGACACGTTCGGCGCAGAGCCGATGTATGCCTTCGGCTACGGGCTCTCCTATACGCGTTTCAATATATCGGCCGAGGCAGAGCTGAACGGTTCGCGTATTTCCGTATGCGCAAAAGTAAAAAATATCGGCAGCGTTGCAGGCAAAGAGATTGTTCAGGTCTATATCTCCTGTCCCGGCGGTAAAATCGCGCGTGAGTACCAGCAGTTGGCGGCATTCGCAAAGACGCGCAGACTCGATGCCGGAGAGAGCGAAGAAGTGAATCTTGGGTTTGACATCTATGATTTTGCGGCATACGACGAAGAAAATTCGTGCTTCGTGCTTGAAAAGGGCAGCTACCTGATAAGGGTGGGCAACAGTTCGCGCAATACTGAGTGCATTGCCTCGGTCGTTTTAAGCAAAGACGTTATAACCGAACGGTGCAGGGCGACAGGCGGTGCGCGCGGCCGCGTGCGCGAAATACAGGCTCCCGCAGGTTGCCGCGGCGCAGAATGTGCCGGCAAAGTGTTGTATCTCGACGAAAAGGCCGTTGCAGTCATAAAGCACGATTATTCGGCGCCGTATGTAAAAATTCTGCCCGAGGCGGCGCGCATGACGGATAAGGAGCTTTCCGATATTTGCGTAGGCGACCCTGCGCTCATGAGCGGAGGTATTCCCGATGTGGTCGGCGCGTGCGGGCAGATAGATAAAAAGGTTTGCAAAAAATACGGTTATTTCCCCGCAGTAATGGCGGACGGCCCTGCGGGAATAAGAATTGCAAGGGAGTATGCCGTCGAGCCGGGTGGAAAAATAAAAACAAAGGGCAAGCTCCCGCAGGAACTTATAAAGGCTAAAAAACTGTTCGCTTGGCTTGACCGCATATGGGGCAGGCACAGCAAGCGCGCAAAACAGATTTATCAGTTCTGCACTGCCTGGCCCGTTGCCGCCGTGCAGGCGCAGACATTTTCTCCTGCGCTGATTAAAGAAGCGGGCAGGGCGATTTCTGCTGAGATGGTCAGATACGGTGTGGGCATATGGCTTGCGCCGGGAATAAATATTCAGCGTCACCCGCTGTGCGGAAGGAATTTTGAATATTATTCGGAAGACCCCGTACTCACCGCCGCGATGGCCTGCGCCGTCGTCTCCGGCGTGCAGGAAGATTCGCGTTGCGCGGTAACGGTAAAACACTTCTGCTGCAATAATCAGGAGGATAACCGCATGAAGTCTTCGAGTGAGATAAACGAAAGGGCTATGAGGGAAATTTACCTCAAAGCGTTTAAACTCGTTGTAAAAAATGCGCGGCCCGAATGTATTATGTCAAGCTACAACAAGGTGAACGGAACTTACGTAAACAGCTCTTCTGACCTTATAAACGGCGTTTTGCGCTGCGAGTTTGGGTTTGAAGGAGTTGTTATGACCGACTGGCAGAGCGTTGCCGTCGGGCAGGCAGACGCAGGCGAAGTCCTTTCGGCTGAAAACGACCTTATAATGGCTGGAAATAAATATCAGCATAAGGCGCTGCTTGGCGCCGTAAAGTCCGGCAGGACAGACAGACTGCATCTGCAAAGGTGTGCAAGCAGAATACTTTCGCTGTGCAAAAAACTGCATCCCTGAACAAAGGAGCGGGCAATGGAAGGCAAGGTGCTTTTTCCGGAAGGAAAACGCAAGGCGGTAACGCTTTCGTACGACGACAATATGTTGCAGGACGAGCGTTTACTTGCAATATGTAAAAAATACGGGCTAAAAATTACATTCAACATAAACAGCGGAATCTTTCTGCCGTCATGGATAAAAATATCAGCAATATACCGAATTTTAAGCAAAAACAAGGCCAGGCAGATTTTTGATTCCGATATATGCGAAATAGCCTCTCACGGGTATTTTCATAAAAATCTGGCAAAAATGAGCTTTCGCGGCATTGCAAAGAATGTTTCGCATGATGTGAAAGAGCTTGAAAAAATTTTCGGCAGAAAAATAACGGGTCACGCATACCCCATGGGGCAATTTAACCAAGATGTTAAAAACGTTCTTAAAGACAACGGAATTCTGTATGCGCGCACGGTAAAATCAACGCATGCGTTCGACTTGCCGAAGGACTGGTACGAGTGGAATCCCACCTGTCATCACGGGGAGGCGGGTACTATGGACGATATCGAGCGCTTTTTGCGTGACGACGGGGCTTTGCTGTTCTTCCTCTGGGGGCATGCTTTTGAATTTGACCGCGACGACAACTGGGAGCTTATGGAAAAAATAGCAGGCAGGCTCAGCGGAAGGGACGATATATGGTATTGCACCAACGGCGAGTTGTATTCATGGCTTGCTCGTTCCCGTGCGGCTTCGGGTATACCAGCCACATAATTTAAGGAGAAGTATATGTGTGACACCGTCATAGAAACGGCAAGGCTTTATCTGCGCCATTTCCGCAATGGAGACGAATACGATTTATTTGAATATCTGTCTGAACCGGAAGTCAACTGCTTTCGTCAAATGAAGACGGATGACCTGGCGCAGGCACAAAAGGCGGTGGAAGAGCGCATCGGCAATAAGAATGAAGAATTTTTTGCCGTCTGTCTTAAAGAGACGGGAAAGGTCATAGGCGAGGTGTTCTATTGCCGCGATAAGCAGGAAGACGATACCGTAAGTCCTTGCTGGATGTTTAACAAAAAGTTTCAGGGTAATGGGTATGCCTGCGAAGCTGCATCTGCGCTGCTCGACTATCTTTTCGGCAAACTTTCGGTGAGAAGAATTTACGCTTATACGGGAGATTACAATTTTTCCTGTCAGAGGCTGTGCGAAAAACTCGGCATGCGCAGAGAGGGGCTTTTTAAGGAGTTTGTATCATTCATAAACAATCCTGACGGCTCTCCCAAGTACGAAAATACTATTCAATACGCCATTCTCAGAAAGGAATGGGCTGGCCGCAGGGCAGGCGGGCAAAGTCCGAGGTACGGTATCTGACGGCGATAATTAAAGGTGATATATGGCAAGCTTGCTTTTGCATATTCTTGACGCAATATTCAAACGGATGCCTGCAAACGGCGACATTTATGCCGAAAGAAAAAATAACGCCGCGCGCCGTCCGCCGCGCCCGCCAAGGGGTGTTACGGTCGAGCGGACAGAGTTCGGCGGTATACCGTGCGAAGTGGTCAAAAATGCCGGAAACACCCGCATTCCCGTGTTCTATATTCACGGCGGCGGTTTTACTACCGGCTCTGCGCGCGAACGCAGGGCAATAACCTTTTACCTGTGCGACAGGTTCGGCTTCGACTGTATTGCGTGCGATTATCGCCTTGCTCCCGAACATAAGCTGCCCGCAGCGCATGAAGATTGTTATGCGGCATACGGCGCCGTTGTACAAAGATATCCGCAAGTCGTTTTAATGGGGGAAAGTGCGGGCGGAACGCTCGCCGTATCGGTGGCAATGCGCGCTTTGAAAGAAGGTATTGCCCGTCCTGCGGCCGTGGCGGCATTCTCGCCTCTCGCCGCATTGAATACAGACTTGCCTTCGCACAAAACAAACGTAAAGACGGACTATATGTTAAAGCGCGACCCGTCCTCAGGCGAACTTTTAAAACTTATATGCCCTGAAAATGCGGGCGCCGAATTTTTTAAAGACCCCATAATATCACCTGTTTACGGTACTTTCAACAATTTTCCGCCCCTCTTTTTATCGGCTTCCGATTCGGAAATTTTATACGACGATGCCGTAATGTTGTACCAAAAGGCGGTAAACGACGGCGTAAAGGCACACATAGAGGTGATCAATGGCCTGTTGCATGCATGGCCGATAATAACGCAACTTCCCGAGGCGAGAAAGACATTGAAAAAACTTGACGTTTTTTTAAAAAATGCAGGCATATAGCCTGCGGAATTTTAAGAGGAACAATATGAAAGCAATAAATTTAAAGACGGAGCATCTGGTAAATCCGATAGGCATCGACATAAAAAATCCCCGCCTTATGTGGAACTGCGAGGGCGGGAAAAAGCAGACGGCATACCGCATTATAGCTGTGTCGGACGGTAAAACAGTGTGGGACAGCGGAAAAGTGATGTCATCCTCAATGCGCGCCGAATATCCCCAGCCGCCTAAATCGCGGCAGAAGGTGGAGTGGAGCGTAACCCTCTGGGACGAAAATGACAAAGAGGGGGAGAGCGCCTCGGCAGCGTTTGAATACGGGCTTTTAAATGCGTCCGACTGGCAGGCCGGATGGATAAGCGGAAATTACAGGGTCAATAAAAGGAGGCGCTACCCCGTCGACTGTTTCAAAAAAGATTTTACCGCCATCGGTGTTGTAAAGGCGCGGCTGTACGTCACCGCCTGCGGGCTTTATGAAGTGAAGATAAACGGCGGGCGCGCGGGCAACTTTGTGCTCGCTCCCGGCCATACCGACTACACAAAGCGCATACAGTACCAGACCTACGACGTAACCGAACTTATAAAGAGCGGCGCAAATACAATCACCGCAGAGCTCGCTGACGGCTGGTACCGCGGCAGTTGCGGCGCGTGGGGCTTAAAAAATCAGTACGGCACGCAGACAAAACTTTTGGCTCAACTTGAACTCACCGACGGCAGCGGCAAAATCTCGCGCATAGTTACGGATGAAAGCTGGAGATGGTCGGACAACGGCCCCATCACCTTTGCCGACAACAAGGACGGCGAAATTGTGGACGCGCGCAAAAAGCCCACATATTCGGGCAACGCAAAAATTGCAAAGTGCAAAGTCGTTCCCTCCGCCTCAAACAACGTTGCACTCACCGAGCACGAAAGGTTTTCAAATCCCAAACTTATAGTCACCCCCAAGGGCGCTAAGGTGCTTGATTTTGGCCAAAACATAGCGGGATATGTGGCGTTTTCCGTAAATGCAAGGGCTGGGCAAAGGCTGGTTTTGCGCTTCGGCGAAATGTTCGACGGTGAAGGCGAATTCACGCAGAAGAACATTCAATGCGCCACCAAAAAGCGCGCCACGCCGTTGCAGAAGATAGAGTACACCTGCAAAGGCGGCGTAAATACATACAAGACAAAGTTCGCCATATTCGGCTTCCAGTATATGCTCGTCGAGGGCGACGCGGAGTGGAAAGCGGACGACTTTACGGCCGTCGCCGTGTATTCGGATATGCAGCCGACGCTCTCGTTCGACTGTTCGCACAATCTTATAAACAAGTTTGTGCAGAACACTATGTGGTCGGCAAAGAACAACCACGCCGACGTTCCCACCGACTGCCCCACGCGCGAGCGCCACGGCTGGACGGGCGACGCGCAGATATTTGTGAACACCGCAAGCTATCTGTTCGACTACGACTCATTCGCCCGCAAGTATATCGCGGATATGTGCGACGGCCAGCATAAAAACGGCTGTTTCAGGCAGATAACTCCGCGCGGCGGCATTGATTTTTACATGAATACGATGGACGGTTCTGCAGGCTGGTCGGACGCGGGCGTGCTCATTCCTTACAGGCTGTGGAAACAGTACGGCGACAAGCGCATAATTTCTCAAAATTACGCCGCGATGAAAAAATATGCCATGTTCAAAATAAAGACTTTGGGCAAGTGGTATTTGACGGCGCTTCCCACGGGCGTGGGGCTGAAATATAGAAATATATCTCCAATTACGGCCAGTCATACGGCGAGTGGGCGGAGCCCGTAGACGTCAACGCCTTCCGCATATCCGACTTTGTATGCCCCCACCCCGAAGAGACCACGGCATATGTCGTATATATGCTCGAACACATGGCTGAGATTGCTGCGGAGCTCGGCAAAAAGGATGACGAAAAATTATATAAAAAATATGCCGACAGGGCGCGCACGGGCTACCGCAGACTCGTTCAGACCAAAAAGTATTCATACGATACCGACCGCCAGGCAAAGCTGGTGCGACCGCTGTATATGAACCTTCTTACGGGCGAACAGCGTGAGTTTGCCCAAAAGCGGCTCCTTAAAGCGCTGGATAATTACGGCTGGCGCCTAGGCACGGGATTTTTGTCTACTCCGTTTATTTTGTACGTGCTTGCCGATATGAACATAGAGTACGCCTACCGCCTGCTTGAAAACGAAGAGATGCCCGGCTGGCTGTTCATGCCCAAGATGGGCGCGAATACCATATGGGAGAGCTGGGAAGGCACCAAGGCGCAGGGCGGCGTGGCTTCGCTCAACCATTATTCCAAGGGCGCGGTGTGCGAATGGCTCTTCGGCGAAATGTGCGGCATAAACGTAGACGGCGAAAACAAGTTCCGCATCGCCCCCAAACCCGGCGGCAGATTGACTTATGCAAGGGCGGAGTACCAAAGCGTATATGGAAAGGTGGCTTGCGGCTGGCAAAAGACGGAAAAGGGCTGCACATATGCCGTCACTATTCCCTCAAACTGCAAAGCGGAAATATTGCTTCCGAACGGCGAGAGCCACTCTGTAGAAGCAGGCAAATATACATATTCAATATAATTTATTCGGCATATCATTTTCCTCTGTATCGTAAGGCATGCAGCGCTGAATGGCAATGCGTGCCGAACGTGGGGAGAGCGGCTTAGTTAAGGAGGTATAAAAATGAAGGTGTTTATGATTGGCGGCACCGGGCTTTTGGGCAGCGAAGCCGCAAAGGAACTCATAGCAAGGGGACATGAGTTGACGAGTATAGCGCTCCCGCCTCTTCCGCAGGGCGCCGTTCTGCCGCCCGAAATGAAGATTGAATACGGCAACTATTTGGAGATGACCGACGACGAAATAAGGGCGCACTTCAAGGGGTGTGAAGGCTTCATATTCGCCGCGGGTGTAGACGAGCGCGTGGAAGGACCCGCTCCCATATACAATCTCTACAAAAAATACAATATCGATCCCGTAAAGCGGCTTTTAAGGCTTGCCAAGGAGTGCGGCGTAAAGCACTCCGTCATTCTCGGTTCGTATTTTTCGTACTTTGCAAAGACGCATCCCGAATGGAAGCTGACGAAGTA
>CALVJE010000118.1 GCA_944331725.1 uncultured Bacilli bacterium
ACATGTAAATCAAATAATGGTGTATGTCAAAAATGTTATGGACGTAACCTTGCAACTGGTAACTTAGTTGAAAAGGGAGAAGCTGTAGGTATTATGGCTGCTCAATCAATTGGTGAACCAGGTACTCAGTTAACCATGCGTACATTCCACTCTGGAGGTGTTGCCCATGGTGGAGATGCCGATATTACTCAAGGGCTTCCAAGAGTTGAAGAATTATTTGAAGCACGTACTCCAAAAGGAAAAGCAACAATTGCTGAAATCAGCGGTAAAGTCATTGGTATCGAAGAACAAAATGGCAAACATCTAATTACTATTGAAAATGAAGCAGGTGTAAGAGAACACGTAACAAATTACAACATGAAGGTTCGTGTTAGTGTTGGAGATGCTGTTGAAGCTGGTGACAAACTTACTGAAGGTGTTATTTCACCAAAAGAATTACTTGCTGTAACAGACCCGCTTACTGCTCAAGAATATATCTTAAAAGAAGTCCAAAAAGTATATAAACTTCAAGGTGTTGATATTTCCGATAAACATATTGAAATTATTGTTAAGAGAATGATTAACAAGGTACGTATTACAGATAGTGGTGACACAGACTTTGTTGAAGGTCTAACAGTATCTCTAAGAGAATTTACTGAAGGAAATAAACCAGTCATTTTATCTGGTGGCATTCCTGCTAAAGGTAATCCAATTATGCTTGGTATTACGAAGTCATCTCTTGAAACAGATTCATTCTTATCTGCTGCATCATTCCAAGAAACAACAAGAGTTTTAACCGATGCTGCTATTCATGGTAAAGTTGACTACTTGCAAGGTTTAAAAGAAAATGTTATCATTGGAAAACTTATCCCTGCAGGTACAGGTTATAAACAATATAGTGATTTAACTATAGAACTTGAAAAAGATGTTTTAGATGATGATGCTAGTGAAGTCCTAGAAGAAAAACTTATGGATGATGCTGATTTAAAAACAGAACTAGAAGGATCTCAAGAAGATGCTATATAGCATCTTCTTTTTTTGCTCAATTTGACAAAATTGGCAATTTGTGTTAATATATATCCCATATTTAAAGGGGGTTTTTTTAATGTCAAGGTTGCAATCAATTTATGAATATTTTAGTAACTATTCTGAAGAAGAAATAAATGCTGTAATTAATTCTTTAAGTGAAGAAGAAAAAGCACTAATTATAGCTAGATATGGTAGTGATTTACACAATCCAAAACCAAGTGAAAATTGGAATAAAGATTTAAGTAAATTATTTTACAATATCCTAATTCCTAAAATTAGAAAATTATTAGCTCAAGAAAAAGTAATAACTCATGAAGAAAGAATAGATGAAACAAATTATATCCCAAGATTAATTGCCATGATTAAAGAACAAAAAACTGGTAATGAAATATGTGAAGAATTACATATTACACCTGAAAAGTTAACTGCGGATTTATTAAATTTAAAAAATAATGGTTTTACATATTATCGCAAGTATTATTCTAATGGTAATATAAGATATAATGGAGTTAATTCAATCTATAATTTAAAAGATTTAAAAAATATGTCTCAAGATAGAACAATCATTACTGATGCTGAAGATAATAGTTTAAAAGTCTTACTAATATCTGACCTTCATTTTGGTAATGATTTAGAAAGAATAGATTTAATAAATAAAGCCTTTGATTATTGTGTTAAAAATGGCATTCATCTAATTTTTTGTGGAGGAGACATTATTGATGGAACTTATACAGCTGGCTCACAAAAAATAACTGATGTGTATAAACAAGCAGAACATTTTATCAAAAATTATCCATCAGATAAAAGTATTTTAACCTTTAGTGTTGCTGGAGATCATGATTTAAGTGCTCTAAATACATATTGCTTAAATTTAATTGATTTATGTAATAATTATCGTCATGATTTTATCATCGGTGGTTATAATAATATGACGATTAATTTAAAAAACGATAAAATTCAATTATTTCACCATATCAATAATGGTAGCTTAATAGAAACATGTTCTCCAATAATTTTACATGGCCATTCTCATCAATATAAAATTACAATTATAAATAATAAATTAAATATTATTATACCTTCATTATCTAATATTAATCAACCAATGCCTACTGCCTTAGAATTAGAATTAACTTTTTATAAAGGTTATATCCGAAATGCTTCCGTAAAACAAATTAATTTAGAAAATAATGATATTATTTTAAATGAAGCAAATTTTGATTTAATTAGACAAATAGTAACTAGCAGTGAAATTATTAGAAATACCGAAAATTTTAATCAAGATAACGATAGAGAATTAGGTATATCTAGAATGCTACAAAGATCTAAAGAACATCTATCTCAAATTGAAAAATTTAATATGAGATATAGTAGATAAGAGGGTATTTATGCAAAAGATATATGATTTTACTACCGAAAATGTTAGTGCCTATAAAGATATATTTGATTTTTCTAATGCTCGGGTATTAACTGTTTTAGGTAGTGGAGATCAGTATTTTACTTCTCTTCTAAATGGGGCCAAGAGTATTGAAGTTTTTGATTATAATATTGTTACTTGGTATTACTTTTTATTAAAATTTACGGCAATTAAATATTTTTATGAAGATTTCTATCAAATGTTTATAACAGATAATTTAGATAATCTAAAAATATATAATAAATTACTCCCATTTTTGCCAAAAGAAAGTACTTGTTTTTTCAATAAGTTATATATTTTACAAAAAAATTTTTCTTCAATTAAAACTAATAACACTTTATTTTTATCATCATTAAAAAATAATAGTGTAAAGATACCTTATTTAAATAAAGAAAAATATTATGAATTACAAAGTATATTAGGAAAAATAGATGTTCCGGTATTTTATACTTATAATTAATTAGATTTAAAAAATTTAATTAGTAATGATTTTGATATATTAATACTATCAAATATTTATAATTATTTAGATTTTAGTGTTTCAAACTATCGGGATTTTCTAGATGAATTTAATATTCCTAATATTTTAGCACTATATGCTTGGGCAATGAATAGTGAAGAACAAATTGAATTTTATCAAAATGGCTTTGATGTTACTAAAATACCAGGAATTACTAATAGAAGTAATTATATTCTTAGTTTAAATAAGAGATAATATTGCAAAAAGAGCAATAAAAATATATAATTTTAGTAGGTGATATAAATGTATGAAAGAAAAAAAATCTTAATTTTAGGAGCAGCTCGTAGTGGTATTGCCGCAGCAAAACTACTAGCTTTAAAAAATGATGTTACCATAAGTGATTTAAAAGAGCTAAAAAAAGAAGATAAAGAGTTATTAGAGTCGCTAAAAGTAAAAATAATTATTACTGAAGATCAATGTAGTTTAATAAGTAAAAATTATGATTTAATAGTAAAAAATCCTGCGATAATGGCTACTAGTGATGTTGCAAAAAAAATTCATGAGTTAAATATTCCTTGTATCAATGAAATGGAACTTGCATATCATTATTTACCTGAGTATTTAACCATTATTGGTGTAACTGGTTCTAATGGAAAAACTACAACTGTTACAATGATTTATAATTTATTAAAGTTACATGGATATAAAGTTATCCTCGGCGGAAATATTGGTACACCTTTATGTGATTTATTGAGTGATATAAGTAGTAATGATATTTTACTTTTAGAAATCAGTGACCATCAATTATATGATTTTCATGATTTTAAAACTAATATAAGTGTCCTTACTAATCTTTGTCCCACCCATTTAGATTATCATGGAACTTATGAAAATTATATCAATACTAAGAAAAAAATCTTTAATAATCATACTAATAAAGATATTGCTGTAATTAACTATAGCAATATTGATTCTATGAATTTAACTAAAGATATAGCATCTTCTAAAATATATTTTAATAATGATTCTAATTATATTAAAGATGGATTTTTATATTTAGATAACAAAAAATATGTTAATTTAGATGATATGTTATTAAAAGGCACTCATAACTATGAAAATCTTTTAGCTTCTTTATTAGTTGTTAAACTCTTTAATTTAGACAAAGAAAAAGTTACAGAATTTATCAAAACATTTAGAGGAGTAGAACATAGAATTGAATATGTTAAAACTATAGATGGAGTAGATTATTATAATGATTCTAAATCTACTAATCCAACAGCTACAATTACAGCATTAAAAACATTTAATAAACCAATTCATCTAATTTTAGGTGGCCTAAATCGTAATCAAGATTTTAATGAGCTAAATAATTATTTGGATAATGTTAAAATAATCTATTCTATTGGTGAGGTTACAGAAATTGTTAGTGATTATGCCCAAACTAAAAATATTCCTTGCATCAAATGTTATAATTTAAATACAGCGATACAAAAGATTAAAGAAAATGTTGAGGGTGGTGAAATAGTATTATTATCACCAGGTAGTTCTTCTCAAGATCAATATAAAAAGTTTGAAGATCGGGGAGATGAATTTAAAAAATTGATTTAAAACTTAAAGCTTTAGCCTTAAGTTTTTTTCAATTAATACTAAAAAGTAGTTGAAAAATATTTTAGAAAACAGTATAATTAAAGTATGCTAATAATAAGGGGCTGATATAATGAATGAACAAAATCAAAATAATTTAGGACAAGCACAAAATTTGGGAACAACTCCCAATAATAATTTAAATGGTTCCAATACTTTAGGAACTCCAGATACTTTAGGAGCACCAAATATTAATCCAACACCAAATGTGGTTACAAATCCTCAAGTAGATGGTGTAAATCAAGTTCCAGGATCTGTACCTCCCCAAGGGGCAACTATCACTTCTAATCCTGAAGTTCCAACTCCAAGCACTCCAACACCAGCAGAACCAGTAGCAACACCAATTCCAGGTACTGAAAATGCTAATTCTAATATGCCAAGCAATATGGGTGGGGGCATAGGTCAAGAGCCAAGTAGTATTGCTTTAGGAAGTGTTGGTAGTAATGGATTTGTTGAACCAACTAAAATAGAAGATATCGGAGCAGTTCCGCCAAAACAAGAAAAACCAAAAAGACCGATGAACAAAGTTTTATTTGTTATCATAATTGTTGTATTAATTGCAGCAGTAGCATTTGGAGTTTATTATTATTTAAATATGAGCAGTAATAAAGCTAATGTCACTCTTAAAGAGGTTACTATAGGATTGGGTGAAACATTATCGGATAATATCAATGATTATGCAACCATCACTGGTGGAGGAGCAAGTTCATGTAACTTAAATAATAACAATGTTAATGCCAATGCTTTAGGTGATTACAATTTTACCATTACTTGTGGAGATGATTCATATAGTGGTACAGTTCATGTTGTTGATGAAACAGCTCCAACGGCTGAACTTAAAGTATCTTATAAAGTTGTTAATACAACTACTTATTCAATAGATGACTTTGTTGAATATTGCAATGATGCTTCAAATTGTACATTTAATTTTACTGATGAATCAGCAGTTCAAGGTTATCTAACTACTGCTGGTGGACCATATGATGTTGGAATTACTTTAACTGATGATGCTGGAAACCAAAAGGAAGTTAATGCCGTATTATATGTCGCACCATATGCTATTACAGCCATTACAGAATGTTCATCACCAGAATCAAGTATTGAAGGTTATGATGGAACTATGACTATTAGTGATAATTTATTAATTGGTAGTAGTGAAACAGGCCTAAATTATATGGGAATTGCTCGTCGGGTTTACACTTATACATTTGCTAATGAAGAAGATTATTTAAATGTTGTTGGGGATAAACCTGAAATAATAACCTTTAATAATCAAACAGGTATAGCTTCATATGATGATACTAATCATGTTTTAACTATTTCAGCAGATTTACCACAATCAACTCTTGATTTAGAAGCCGGAGGAACATTTGATGTATCATACGGTGGCTTTAAAAATTATTATGAAAATAACTTAGGATATACTTGTACTAATAATATGAATGTTAATTAACATTCATATTTTATTTACAAAAACATATAAATTTATACTATATTCTTGTCATTATTAAAATCTCGTGATAAAATTTAATTATGGTGATGCTATGAGCAAGAAAAAAATTATAATGATTATTATAGTAATTATATTAGTAGTAGGATTGAGTTTTCTTTTTATAAAACTTTTTGATTTTGAAGGACAAACAAATATTAATAATGAACATAATGAATCAAAAGAAGTAGATGAACAAACCATTCATCAACTATATTCTTATTTTTTAGAAAATAATGAATTAGAATATAATGGAGTTCATTCCACTTATTTTATTAGAAATAATAATTTAGCTAATCAAAATGCACGTTATGTTCAAGCAATGTTATATCAATATATCTTAAATTATGATGAATTTAGCTTAGAGACACTTAGTACAGAAGAATTAAATACAGTTGTAAGTAATCAAGATAACTACACACCATTATACAAAGTTAGTTTAGCTAGTTTTGAAAAAGCTTTAAAAGTTGTTTTAGGACCCGATATTACATATCGTCCTACTGATTTTGATTATACTAAAAGTATTAAAGCAAAATTTAATGATGAATTAGATTATTATTATATTTATGATACCAATGAAAAACTAGAAACTAACTTTATTGAATATAAAGAAATGGCTAGATATGCTGTATCAGAAGATGAAATAAAAATTTATGATTATTATTTAAAATGTGATACAACAACCAATAATTGCTATAATGATGAAAATAGGTCTAGTATCAATAGTAATATCAAGTATAGTACTAATTTTGATGTAAACAATTATTTAAATAATATCACAACTTATGAACACACATTTAAATATAATAGTGATACTGATAATTATTATTGGTATTCATCTCAAATGGTATAATTTGT
>CALVJE010000119.1 GCA_944331725.1 uncultured Bacilli bacterium
GGTGGTTCACAAAGAGAAGAAAATTATGATAAACTAGTGAGTAGAATGAAAGAACTTGGAATGAATGTAGATGATATGTATTGGTATGTAAATTTAAGAAAATATGGTAGTTGTGTTCATTCTGGTTTTGGTTTAGGTTTTGAAAGATTAGTAATGTATTTAACTGGTATGGAAAACATTAGAGATGTTATTCCATATTATAGAACACCTGGAAATTGTGAGTTTTAAAAATGGAAGATGTAAAAAACAATTTAGGAGATTATTTATTTTTAAATGGTGATGGTGGCTTGTATGAGGAAAGATGTAAGCAGTATGATGAGAGATTACCTAAAGTTTATGGTGATGCAGGAAAGTTAATTTATGTTGACTTTCCTAATCCCATATTACTTGATCAAAATTATGAAGTGATCACCATTAATGGAGTGATAGTTCATAATATCAATGGTAAAATGTTTGTGGTTAAGAAAAATGATCGCGACGGATTCTATTTAATGGATAACTCGGGTAATATAAGTACTAAACACTATGATAACTTAGTAGTATGTACTAATGCTTTAGCAATACTTAGTAATAATTATTATAAAAATAGTAAAATAGATCATGTATATACTATAGTTACAGAAGATGGTATTTTGTGGGAAAGTAAAACTTTACCTGATCAATTATTTAGTGAAAGTGGCTATTATATCTTAAGAGACAAAATAAATACATCTAAATTTAAAGGTTTAACTTTAGATGTATTATATGATAATCATAATAATCCTATAAAAGCATCAATAAATGATGACTTACTTGAATATTATGAATCTATTAAAGATAAAGTTATTCCAAAAGAAAGAAAAATTGATTCAAGATTTGTAATTGAAGAATTTACAAAAAGAGAGTTGATTAATTTAGGTTTTGGTACACATAATGATTCTTTAGTTGATATGATAATTGATGCAAATAGCAAAAATACTTTATTGGTAGTATCTTTAAATACTGGTAGAGTATTAACTTTTAAAGGTCCTGAGATGGAAGAGTTAGAAAAAGCAAATAAAGAACATTTAAGATTATTAAGGAGATATAAATGAATAAAATTATAGTAATACTTGGTATGTGCGGTTCTGGTAAATCAGTATTTTGTGATTATTTAGAAAAAAAGCATGATTTTAAGAGAATTTATTTTGGAGAAGTTACTTTTGATAAGTTAAAAGAGAGTGGTTTAGAAGTGAGTCCCGATAATGAGCGAATGATGCGCGAAAAATTAAGACAAGATGGTGGCATGGGTGTTTATGCAACCCTAAATATTCCTAAAATAAAGGATGCAATAAATACAAGTGATGTATTAGTTGAAAGTCTTTATTCTTGGGATGAACTTAAAATTTTACAAGAAAACTTTAGTAATATTGCAACTATTGCCATAGTTGTAGATAAAAATATTCGTTATGAAAGATTAGAGGTAAGAGAATATCGACCGCTAACAAAAGAAGAAGCAGCTAAAAGAGATTTAACCGAAACTGAAAATATAAAGAAATGTGAACCAATTGCTAATGCTGATTATTACATAATGAATAATGGAACAATCGAAGAATTTTATGAAAGGTGTGATGAAGTACTAAATGAAATTTACAAGTGAAATGGTTGATGATTTAGCAAATAAATTACTTATTGGTTTAAGTGAAGAAGAAAATGATTTAGTATTAAGAGAATTTGAGTTAATCGATGAATCTATGCAAGTTATTGCTAATATGAAGGGTATTGATGATATTGAACCTATGACTCATGCTCTAGATGATACGGAAATAATGCTTAGAGAAGATATTCCAGAAGAATCTGTACCAATTGAAGATTTGCTTGCTAATTGTGATAACTATGAAGACAGAGAAATAGTAGTACCAAGGGTGGTGCAAAATGACTGAACTAGGAATTGTTAAATTACATGAAAAATTAATAAATAAAGAAATAACTAGTGAGGATTTAGTTAAAGAATCTTTGGCTAAATCTCACAAGTTAAATGAAACTTGTAATGCTTTTGTGACAATTATTGATGATGCAAAAGAAACTGAAGTAACTGATAATCTACTTTCAGGTATTCCATGTGGCATTAAAGATAATTATTCAACTAAAGGAATTTTATCAACAGGATCAAGTAATACCTTAAAAGATTATGTTCCGTTTTTTGATGCAACAGCAGTTGCTAATTTAAAAGCATCTGGTGCAGTTGCAGTTAATAAAACAGCAATGGATGAATTTGGTATGGGGGGTACTGGTACAACTGCTCATACAGGTATTATTCATAATCCTTGGGATTTATCAAGAAGTTGTGCTGGTTCATCAAGTGGTTCTGCTGCGGCGGTTGCTGCAGGAGTTTATCCTTATGCTTTAGGTAGTGATACCGGAGATTCAATTAGAAAACCAGCAGCTTTCTGCGGAATCGTTGGATATAAACCAACCTATGGTATGATTTCAAGATACGGCTTATTTCCATTTGCATCAAGTTTGGATACTTGTGGTGTTTTAACCCGTTCTGTTCCAGATGCGGCGATTGTTGTTGATGCGATGAAAGGGTTAGATCAAAAAGATGCAACAAGTTGGGACTCAAGTAATATTCATTTATATGAATCTCTAAATGGTAAAGTTGATGGCAAAAAAGTATTTTATATTAAAGAAATAGTAGATATTAAAAATTACCCAAATGCATCTGATACATTAAAAAAGCATTTAGAAAACTTTCATAAATCATTAGATATTCTCTCAACTTTAGGAGTACAAGTAGATGAAGTATCAATAGATAAAGAGTTACTAAAAGTAATACCTAGTGTTTATGTATGTTTATCTTGTGCAGAAGCTACAAGTAATTTATCTAATATGACTGGTATTATCTTTGGTCCAAGAGGAAATGGTAACAATGTATTTGATATGATGAAGGATCACAGAACTAAAGGTTTTTCACCCCTTATAAAACGCAGATTTGTCATAGGTTCATATATCTTACAAAAAGAAAATCAAGAAAGATATTTTGTGGGGGCCCAAAAGGCTAGAAGATTAATTGTTGATAAAATAAAAAGTTTATTTAATACCTATGATGCTTTAATTTTACCAGTTTCAACTGGTCCAGCACCACTTTTAGAAAATGAAAGTGATAATTTGAATAACTCAGATACAACACTTTTAGAAGAACATTTACAAATTGGTAATTTCGGAGGTTTCCCATCAATTACTATACCAAATGGTTTAATTAATAACCTACCTGTAGGCATTAATATAACTGGTAATTGTAAAGATGATGTGAGTGTCCTAAACATCGCTTATGCACTAGAAAGTAAAATGAATTATAAAGATATGGTGGTTAAAGATGAATAAACAAAAGATAGTAATAGGTTTAGAAATGCATTGTGAAATGACTAGTAATTCTAAAGTATTTTCTAGTGCTCGTAACTCTTATAATGAACTTGCTAATGATAATGTTGCACCACTAGATATGGCTTTTCCAGGAACTTTACCAACACTTAATAAAGAATGTGTTAGAAAAGCAATTTTAATGAGTTTAGCACTAAATTGCCAAGTTCCTGAATATTTCTATTTTGATCGTAAAAACTATTATTATCCAGATCTTCCTAAAGGTTATCAAATTAGTCAAATGCATGATCCAATAGGTACAAATGGTAAGGTAATAATAGATTGTAATGGCGAAGAAAAGACAGTACTCATTCATGATATTCATCTAGAAGAAGATTCAGCTTCATTAGATCACTATTCTGATGCAACATTAATTGATTATAACCGTTCTGGTGTACCTTTACTTGAACTTGTTACAGAACCATGTTTAAATTCAGCTGATGAAGCAATAGCGTTCTTAGAAGAAATGAGGAGAATTTATAGGTATTTAGATGTTTCTGAGGCCGATACTAAAAAAGGTCAAATTAGATGTGATGTCAATGTATCTATAATGGATGAAGATAGTACCACTTTAGGAACTAAAGTAGAAATAAAAAATGTTAATTCTTTTGCGAATGTCCGTGAAGCTATAAATTATGAAGTGGACCGTCAAATGAAATTAAAAGAAGCTGGAAGATATGATGAAGTAGAACAAGAAACTAGAAGATTTGATGAAGAGAGTGGTACTACTATTAGAATGCGGGGTAAAGTAGATGCCATTGATTATAAATACTTTGTTGAACCAAATCTTCCTAAATATAAAATAACAAATGAATATTTAGATAAAGTAAGAAAAAATATTCCATTACTTCCTCGAGATAGAAAACTCTATTATATAAATAAATATAATTTAACAGAACATGAAGCAAGCCTTATTATTAAAGATAAAGATTATGCTGATTACTTTGAAGAATGTATTAATATAGGAATAGATTCGAAACATGCTTATAACTGGTTAGTAGGAAATATTACTTCTTACTTAAATAAAGAAGATATAACACTTAAAGATTTCTTTATACAACCGACATATCTAAAAGAAATAATAGATGCAATAAATAATAATACAATATCAAGTAAACAAGCTAAAGAAATATTTAATGAATGTTTAAGCACTTTAAAAGAACCAAAAGAATTTATTAGTAATAACAATCAAGTATCTAATAAAGATGAACTTGAAAATATAATTGATAATATACTTACAAATAATCAAAAACAAATAGAAGATTATAAAAATGGTAAAAC
>CALVJE010000120.1 GCA_944331725.1 uncultured Bacilli bacterium
CTCGTATAACAAGTATATCACAAATTAAAAAAATCTGCATCACTGCAGACTTAATTTTACCAAAATATATCCATTATTTCTTTGCTACTAATTTTAAATGTAATTGCATCACTTAAATTAAGTATTCCAGAAATTATTAGGAAAGCTCCAGCAATTTGAGTTAATGCAAACGCCGTAAATGGATTAAATACTATCATTATACCTAAAATAACTAACAATATTCCCGCAACAAGTGTAACTAACCAAGCTTTACTATTACCTCTTTTTAACCATAAGCCATAATTTATCTTAGTTGCACCATTAACAACTAAAAATAAACCTAAACAAACAGTTACAAATTCTATAACGCTAAATGGAAATATAATAATTACTAAACCTAATATTAAATAAAGAATAGCAAAAACTAAATTTAACGAATAAATCTTTGCTCCATCTCTCTTTAAATACTTATATGCGGTCGTTAACCCAAAGATAATAAAAATTACACCAGTAATTATACCTACAACCTTATTAGATAAATTAGGTAAAAATAATAACACTGCACCAACAATAATTGTTATAACTGATGCAATAATTGAAAATATAACCATTCTGTTATAAACGCGTTCAATACTCTTTTTAAATGGAGTAGCCATATACATCACCCTAATATAATTGTAAATGTTTATTTAAAAGTTGTCAATCACTTTTATTTATGATATAATTTACTCTTAAAAAGAGGGAGGTAAATATGTATTTACGTGAATTATCTTTAGATGATTTTAAAAGCTTTGTAGAAAACAATATTATTGGCAATGCCTATCAAACAGTTAGTTATGCTATGCTTAAAGCCGAAGAAGGATATGACTATGAATTTATTGGTTTAATTAGTGATAATTCCATTATTGCAGCAGCTTTAATATTGTACAAAAAAATTGGCAATCATTATTATGGGTATTCTCCCCGTGGTTTTTTAGTAGATTATTCTAATATATTTATTTTAGAAACATTTACTAGAGAAATAAAAGAATATTACAAAAAGAAAAATTTTGTCTTTATTAAAATAAATCCGGAGATTGCTATTGGTAAGTTAAATAAAAAAACAGGTAATTTTGAATATAATGAAAACTATAATATAATTAGTAATTTAAATAAATGCGGTTATAAAAAGTTAAAAAGTAACACCAATTTTGAGGCATTACTTCCAAGAATTAATGCTATAGTTAATTTAGAAAATTTTGATTTAGAAACTATAAGTAAAAACACTAGAAATAAAGTTAAAAAAGCTATTAGAAAAGGACTTATCCTTGAAAAAGCAGACATATCTAAAGTAAATATCTTTTATGAATTTATAAAAGATAAAATAAATAAAAATGAATTTCATTATAATGATTTATATAATGTATTTAATAAACAAAATGATATAGATTTCTTTTTAGTTAAAGTAGATTATAAATATTATTTAATTAATTCTCAAAATTATTATGAACATGAACTTAAGAAAAACAATAATTTTACTGAAAAAATTATAAGAAAAAATACTCCAACAGTTATTAATGCTAAAATGAATTCTGATAGAGCTCTACTTTCTTATAAAAATGATATAACTGAAGCATCTAAACACTTAAATACCAATGAAGATATATATGTTGCTGGAGCAATGGTTATCAAATTTAATAATAGAATTACTATTTATATTAGTGGTTATGATAAAGAATTAAAAAGATATCCATCAAATTATTTTCTATATTATGCAATACTTTATTTTTACAAAGATAAGTACAAATACGCTGATTTAAACGGTGTTACAGTAGATTCTATAGATAATCCTTATCATGGCTTAAATCGCTTTAAAAATGGCTTTAATCCTGATATATATGAATATATTGGAGAATTTGATTTAGTTATTGATGAACATCAATACAATCATCTACTTAAAAGTGGAATGCTTGCTAAAGAATTTAATAAATAATAGAACAGTTCAACCAAACTGTTCTATTTAATTTATGCGAATTGGATCAGAACTTGTTCCAAATCCAGAAACATATGTAGTTGATGAGGTTAGGTAAAAGACTGGTCTAACTTCATTTGTATAATTTACACTACTGTAATAGATACCACCTGCACTACTCACGCGGAAAGCAACATAGGTATTATCGGAGTAGCGAGAAATGGGCCATTCATAAGAACCTAGATATAACCAGTTGCTTCTTATTACGGCTCTATAATCGTAACTTTCTCCACTAATACTATATCCAGGATATGTCCAATATGTATTTGTTGCAGCATAATAATAATCACTTACATACATTAATCCTATTTTTGCTGAGTATGTTGTACTACTACTGTTTGCTCCTACTTCATAATTGTATGCCGTTCGAGCATTTGAGGTACCCCCATTAGCCCAGGTCATTCCTCCTACTTTCCAATTTGTTGTTGCTATTTTGTTTTGCCATGATAATGAAAAATTATTCAAATATGTTCCATTTAATGTGTCTGTATTAAGTGAACTGTTACTCCAGGTGTTACTTGTGTTTGTACTTGAACCACTCCAATAGTAACTTCCATAACTTGTTGCTTTTATTAGTTTTACTTGGTTTTCAAATACTCCAATAATTCTATATTTATTGTCATCAGGACATGTTGTGGCATCAGAACCAAAACATACATAGTTATTTACGTTACTACTTGCTCCGGCATATCTGTAACTATTATCTCCAGCAGAATTTGCTAAAGAACTGGTGTGATAATATATACCATTATTTCCTTGAATTCCATTATACTTCCCAATTACCCAATTAGCTAATAATATTAATGTATCTGTTTCAACTGAAATATTATAATTGTTTGATTTATTATCATTATTATCTATAACAAAAATAGTTATATCATATGTTGTTGAACCATTCAGTTCATTGAAAGTATATTGATTTGTAGAACTTGTACCAGCTATATTTTCACTTTCAATTATATAATAATATCTATTTATCTCAACATCACTTGTTACATTGGTCGTCAATGTAAAACCATTAGTAGTTATATCACTAACTTCAACACTATTAATAATAGGCACAGAAACATCTGTAGTACTAAAATTAATTTCATATACATTAGATTTAGATCCGATGTTATCTACAGCATATATTTTAATATTATATTCTGTTAGTTTATTTAAATTTTCAATTACTATTGGATTATTTGTTGATTCTTGATAGTCTCCATCATTTAATGAATAATAATAAGTTGTAATATTACCATTTTCACTTATTGCACTTACATTTATTGTTACTGATGAACCAGTTACATTTGTAGCTACAACATTATCTATCCAGACTCCATCATATTTATCAAAGTACACATAACATCGATCTGATGAATTACTTAATAAATTAACTGTATTATTTTGTGAGTTATATTCTAGTTCTCCCCCATTTTCACAACCGCTTAAATTTTTATTAAATATATATCCGGATTCCGGCCACGAAGTATCTTTTGTTTCTTCATAAATACCTGAACCAGCTTCTGTTTCATACATCATAGTAATCATATTACTACTTATTACTTCAGTATCTCTATTTATGTTCGAAATAACATTATTAGTA
>CALVJE010000121.1 GCA_944331725.1 uncultured Bacilli bacterium
GTGGAGATACAATTATATTTAGTAAGGGTAATGATTTAAGTTTATCAGCATCAACTGATAACTTTCATACTGGTTCTGGTAATCTAACAGATACTACTAATCCGCAGGTAAGATTAATTGCCAGCAGTGATACAAATGATGCATCAACAACTTATTTTGCAGGAATAAGAATATATGAAAATACTTATACATATTCAAGTGGTACTACTGCAGAATTAATACTTAGTGTATATGATGAAAATGGTACATTACTTGAAGCAAGTAGTGATACATTATCATTTGTTGAAGTAGGTGGAGTAAAAGGTTTTGATATAACAGGAAAAACTGGAGCATATAATATAGCAATAGATCACCCAATAAGTACAACTTCATCAACAAATGGAACAACACATACATGGACATTTACTTTAACTTTTGTTAATTTAGATACTGACCAATCAATAAATGAAACAGCTAATTTAGAAATGGAAGTAGTATTACAAAAGGATAGAATAGAAATGCCAACATTAGCTGATTATATAATTGGCTTATATACAACAGATGGAGAAAATGGCTTATATTATCATGATTTGGATTTAGCCAATGGAGCAGGGGATAATTCATACAGATATGCTGGAGCAAATCCAGATAACTATGTTTGTTTTGGTTCAACAACTTCACCATGCCCTGCAGAAAATCTATATCGTATTATTGGAGTGTTAAACGATAACAGAGAATACCAAGTAAAATTAATAAAGAGTGATTATACAACAAGTGCTATACTTGGAACAGATGGAAGAGATTATAATGGAAGTTATGTTGATTCGATGGGAGAATCATCATATTATAAAGGAAACATGACACAATCTGATATAGCCGCTTACAGATGGAATTATGATACAAGTGTAAATATCGGCGGTTCAAATAACTGGACAACAAGTGAATTTAATAAAATAAATTTAAATACCAATTATTGGAATTATTTAGGTGCAACTTGGCAAAATTTAATAGCCTCAACAACATGGCACCTTGGAGGAATGACTTCTTCGAGCAATACAGCCAAAGCATTTTATGATGGTGAAAGAAATAATGCAGGATTTGACAGTAATCCAACAACATATACTGATGAAATAGGATTAATGTATCCAAGTGATTATGGATATGCAGCATATCCTGATGCGTGGGCAACAAATTTAAATGATTATTATAATTCTTCAATAACTTCTAATAATTGGATGTATATGGGATTATCTGAATGGACAATTACTCCGCGTTCGTCGGTCAGTAACTATGTGTTCTACCTGTACGACGACGGCCGCCTGCCCTACTCTACTGCGAACTTCGGCTCTTCGGTCCGCCCTGTCTTCTATCTAAATTCTAATGTAGAATATAATGGTGGAAGTGGAACTGAAAGTGACCCATTTACTTTGGTAGTGTGATAACCTTTAATCCTCCGCTGGCGGCATCTCCGCCCGGAGGTCGCAAGTTATCAACAATAAAATGGAGGTATATATGGATAAATTAAACAGAATATTATGGGGATTAGTATTTATAGTACTTGGAGTTATTATAGCTTTAAATGTTTTTAATATAATTGATTTTAATATATTTTTTAGAGGATGGTGGACACTGTTTATAATAGTTCCATGTTTTATAGGATTATTTGATAATACTAATCAATCTAAAGTGGGTAATATTATTGGTTTAGTAATAGGGGTATTATTACTTCTTATGTGTAATAATTTAATTAGATTTGATATTATAATTAAATTATTTATTCCAGCAATATTTGTAATAATAGGACTTTATTTAATACTTGGAAGTAGTATAAATAGTAAAGTTAAAGAAAAGATTAATAGTACTAATAAAGATAATTTAGAAAGTATTGTAGCTACTTTTGCAGAAAAGAATGAAAAACCCAATAAATTTAATGGAGCAAAAGTAGATGCTATATTTGGAAGTGTTTATTTAGATTTAAGTGAATCTAGTATTAAAAATGAATCAGTAATTGTTGCAACTGGTATTTTTGGAAGTGTAAATATAAAGGTACCAGAAGATACTCAAGTAATCATTAAATCAACTCCAATATTTGGAGGAGTAAGTAATAAGAGTAAAGGTAAAAATGAAAAAAAGATTATTTATATTGAAGCTTATGCCGTATTTGGGAGTGTAGATATAAAATGAGTGAAGGACAAAAGTGGATTAAAATAGGAGCTATAGCCCTTGCTGTGTTTATTATTTTAATTATTATTAATGCTGTATTATTTCTATTTGGTATTATTGGTGGCTTTAATAGAGGAACTAAAGACTTTAGTGAATATTATAGTAATATTAATAGTATTGAAATTGATGTAAATGCCTCAAGTGTTAATATAGTTAAAGGGGATAGTTTTTTAGTTGAAGCTAAAGGTGTATCTCAAAATTTTAAAGTAAATAATAGAAGAAATACTTTAGAAATAGAAGAAGATGCTTTTTGGTTTTTTAATAATAATAGTGGGGAAATTACTATATATGTACCAAGTGATTTAAATGAACTTGTTATTGATGGTGGTAGTGGAGAGATAAAAATAGAAGATATTATTGCAGAGCGTTTAGAACTAGATTTAGGTGCTGGTTTAATAGAGATTTCCTCATCAACATTTTATAAAGCTGATATCGATGGTGGAGTTGGTGTTATTGATGCAATTGATACAACACTAAGTTCTTTAGAACTTGATGCGGGAGTTGGTAGTGTGAGTATTGATGGAGAGATACTTGGTAGAAGCACTATAGATGGGGGAATTGGCGAAATTAATCTTAATTTAAGTAATGAATCACTTTATAAGTTTATTGTTGATAAGGGGTTAGGTGATATCACTGTTAATGGAACATCGATAAGTGGAACTTATGGTAATGGTGAAAATGTAATAGATATTGATAATGGTATTGGATCAGTAAATATTACATTTGATTAGGATTAGATTTAATATTTTCTAATTCTTTTTTTATGTCTTCAATAGCATTAAGCAAAAAGTCAACTTCTCCTCTTTGGGTTTGATTACTTTTACCTTGTTCATTGTCAGTAAAAGGTCCACCAGTACCATTTTTATGTTTTTCGGAATTAATATTTAAGTTGTTATTTTCAAGTCTTGCTTCAATTAATTGTTGTTGGGCGGCATGAGTAAGAATGTATTGGCCAACTAATATAAGCCAGTTGCCAATTGAATTTTGTTCGTTGGCATTATAATTACCAACAGAAGCAAAACCTACAGTTACAGCTAGCATAGCATATAAATGCGGATTAGCACTTGGAGGAAAGTTAGTATTATGATAATTGTAATGCATGTGGACCACCTATTAAATAATAATTTAATTGATTTACAAGTATGCTAAAATATGCTAAAATCTAAGTATAAGGTGATAATGTGAAAAATAAAGATAAAGGTAAGTTATGTGTGTTAATGGTTGCTACGATGATTCTTAATGCATCATTTAATATACCAAGGGAAGCAACTCATCATACAGTAACAAAAATTGATAAAAATATTGAAGAAAATTTAGATGAAAATATAAGTAAATTACCAGGAAATGTAGTTGAGTTACCAGATGTAGCGGTATTGCCAGAATCAACATCTAATGTGTTCTTAGAAAATATGGCAATTTCAGATTTATATAATTTAGATGATGCTACAATAAATTATTATTATGAGACTTATGGCTATGAGAAGGCAATAAATTATATTTGTGAACATTATAATATTACATTTGAACAATTTAAAGTAGTTTGTGCTATTATTATGGCTGAGGGTAATCCTGATGTTACTTATCAATATAAAGAAAGTTATGCTATTACGAGTATTCTTTATAATAGGATACATAGTATATCAGCAATTAATTTTGTTAATGCTTATGATTATTATGATGGCCATAATATTTTTTATCAAGCAATATGTCCTTATCAATTTGAAGTATATCAAAATGGTAATTATTTAAAATTTTTTGGTGTTTTAAGTGGTGATGCTTTTCGAGGTATTATAGATATGCTTATAAGTGAAAGGCCAATGCATAATTATTTATCTTATCGCTTTGCGGATAGTAATGTTTTAGGTGAAACATTTACTCCGGGGGGTAATATTTATTTTCAAGTATTGAGCGAAGCTGATAGATATGAAAAAGAATCTTTACAAACTAGATAATTTATGATATTATAATCTCTTTTCTTGAAAGGAAAGGGATTATTTTATGAATGAATCATTAAAAACTTATTTATTAATTGCTTTAATAGTTTTATCAGGAGTTAGTATAAAAAGTTTAACTGGTAATAAAGAATTAAAGATAGAAAATTTGAAAAAATATGAAGATGTAGTAGATGAAGTAGAAAAACAAAATAATGCAAGTTCTAATGATTATAGTGAGGCAGCATTAAATGCAGTAGTTTCTACACCAAGTCCTACTCCAATTACTTTAGATATGTTAAGTATTGAAGAAATATATGAATTTGATAGTGAAACTATCGATTATTATTATGAGAAATATGGTTATAGTAAAGCTATAGAACATATTATGAATAAATATAATTGGAGTTATGATACATTTGTATCTTTAGCATCTATTGTTTTGTGTGAAGCAAGTAGTGATTATATTGATGGGTACTGGGTAGTTAATACAATGTATAATAGAACAATAACGAAAAATTGGGTGGCGGCGCATGGTACAGATATGTATAATCAAGCTATTGCTCCGGGACAATTTGTTGTTTTTGAATCCGGTAGTTATTATTCAGTCTATAATAACTTTACTAATCAATTTACTGATCCGGCATTCCGGGGAATGATTGATTTTTTAGTTACTAATGTATCTTTACATAATTATTTGAATTTCCATGCTAATGGAGTTCCTAGTGCAGGTGAAGAGTTAAGTTGCTCACGTGGTAATGTTTATTATAATGAAATAAAACCTGAAAATTTATTAGATGAGTTTC
>CALVJE010000122.1 GCA_944331725.1 uncultured Bacilli bacterium
ACTTTGTCATCAGGTAGTGAAGTTATATCTCCTCCAAACAATGTAAGATATCGTAATTCTGTTGAATTTGGATAATACTTATCAATGTATTCTTTTTCAATGCTATCATATAATTTAATTTCTTCTAATCCTGCATTTAAAGTAGAAAGCTTTTTTGCTTCCACTAAAACTATAGTATTAGATTTAGGATCAAAAAGTATTAAATCTGGTATATACAAATTTGTAATTCCTGTAGAATCTTTTTTAGGCAATGTAATAAGTTGTTTATCAAGTGTTACAAAATAGCCTCGTTCACAACCAGCATGATTTTGATATACTTCCAATATTCCATGGTTTTCAGATAATACATGTAATAGTATTGATGTAACTTTTTCTGAACTTTTTTCATAATGCCAATATTCATCAGGTAATTCATAATTATCAGGCATCACGATTCCATCTAATTTGATATTATATAGTTTGCAAATATAAAGAAATTTATTACGACCTCTGGTTCTTGTAATATACTCTTGTGATAACCCATGCTTTGTAATAATAATGTCTTTAGTCCAACCTAATTTTCTAATACACATTGAAATAATTGAAAGTGCTCCAATGTTAGGATCGTGGCTTAAAGTTCCATTTTTAACTAATCTACCAGATATGGAAATATAATTATCATGCTTTTCAATTAAAATAGGTACATTACTAACAGGAGGTCTTCTCATAGAGTTTTTCGCTTCAATTAATTCATCAAGTGTATTAAATTTATGAAACCATGAAAGATTTTCTTTCCCTAATATTTCTACTCCTAATGTTAATAACATATTTGTTCCAAATATACTTGTATCACTTGGACTACTATCCTCATCAGTATTTAGTTCATCATTATAAAGCATATAAGTTTTTACAGTTTGTGAATAAGCTCGTATAAATACAAATTTTGATGCTCTTTGATATACACCAGTGTTTCGAGATTCTTCATCACTTGTTTTTGTTTCTTCAAAAGCCATAATCATGTGAGTGTTATCATTTTCTATAGGCTCTTCTTCTTGTTCAAATAAAAGGTAATCTAAGAAAGATGAATTGCCACTAACAGTTTTTAAGTAAATTTTGTCAATACCATCAATGACTGTGCCTTTTACTGCATATTTAAATGTAAATATTTTTTCTTTAAATAGTGGAACAATTTCAAAATTATCTAATTGTATTTCATATTTTTTATTATATTCTTCACAATATTTTTTAAGTATTCTAATAACAACACTTTTTTTAGGCTTTTCTTCTGTTAAAATCCATAACTTCATATTTTTACTACTCCTTTATAACAATTAAGTAAATTTTTTTCTCATATACATATAAATTATATCATGGATTTAACAGATTTTTAAAATTTGAAATAAAAAAATAAAAAAAGCCACAAAATTGGCTATTATTTATTAATAAAGGATATTCTATCGGCGATAATTTGTAATACACCTAATTTAGCATTTATATGTCCTTTAACCCCAATATTATCGTTTATATTTGAATAAGATCTAATTTTCCTTAATGATTCTTTGTTAGCAAATATTTCTATGGATCCTGCTTCTTGATTTAATAAAGTAAAACTATGATCACTAACTGATAATAAATATCCAGTTATAATTAAATTATTTGCATTCATAATTATTCATCACCTTTTTTATAACTTTTAGCATTTAGATAGTCCACTATCTGTTCTTCAATTTTATGTCTAAATTTCATTAATACTTCAAGATCTCTTGGATTTTTAGCAGAAAGTACTATATCAATATTTTTAATTGTAAAGAATCCATGATAATCTCCATTTCTGCTAATACATTCAACACGATTCTTTTGTTTAATAATATACTTCATATTCCCCTCCTAATAGGATGTACTATATATCACTTATTATTCAAAGAAAGTCAAGTTATATAGACTTATAAGCGAAAAAGTGATATGTTGTATATGAAAATAACAATAAAAGATGTGGAAAAAAAGCATTTTTAGAACCATTTTTAGAACCATTTTGAGTAAACTTAGCAGGTTAGAACCAGTAAGAACTAACGAGAAAAGAGCCGTAATATAAGGAAAAGTGCAAAAAGACAGTGGTAAAAACACTAAACATTGACAGCCCATGTGGCAGTGGTAAGAAATATAAACAATGCTGTGGAAAATAACTCGCAAACCTAGATAATATAAGGGAAAACGCGAGTTTTTCTTTTTTACAAAAAAATGCTCAAAATTGGCTTTAGAACCATTTTAGAACCATTTTGTTGTAGATTTTTGGAGGTATTCAAAATGTGTAGTATAATTAATACAGTTGGAGGTAATTATGAAAGAATATACTTATAATATAATTGATGATGTTTATCGTTGGATGATATCAAGAAAAAAAGATATAGAAGTAAGAATATTAAAAGAAAAATCAGAGGCAATTCAAGTGGGAGATACCATTATATTTAATAATCAAGATAGTATTGGCAAATATGTTAAGGTTAAAGTTGTTAATAAAACTGTGGTTAATAACATAGAAGAATTAATAGAAAAATTTGATGTAAATAGAATGATGCCAGGTCATACTAATACAGAACTTATTGAACTAATGAATAAAATATATGATGAAGAATTATCTAAGAAGCAAATAGTAGCATTTGAATTTGAATATTTGTTTAGTGATAGTGATGTACAGATAATTGAGTATGAAGAAAAATATTTAGATGATGTTAAAAATCTTTTAGTAGAATTAGAAGAATATATACTATCAATAGACAAAGACAATCTTGACCAATTACATTCTGAATATAGAGATAAAATGGCTGTACTTGATTTGAATGAGGTAAAAAATAATAATGGGAAATGTTATTTAGCTATTCAAAATGGTAAAGCAATAGGGGTAATAATGGGATTTCTTAGATCTTATGATGAATTTGATTATTTGGATTATAAATGTCCTAAAAGTGGAGAAATATCAGAACTTGTTGTTACTAAAAAAATAAGAAGTCATGGAATTGGACAATTGCTAATGAGTAAGATGGAAGAATATTTCAAAAGTATTGATTGTGAATATATTTTTGTAGATGTATTTGCTTATAATGAAAATGGAATAAAGTTTTATAATAAAAATGGGTATCATTCAAGAATGAAAATAATGCTAAAAAATATTAACTGAAAGGTATGGAAAACAAATGGAAGAATTAATTTGAGAATTAATCGATAGTATTAATAATTTGAATAAATTTTCTTGGAGTGATGCAATATCTATTCTTTCACTAATAGGTGCATGGATTACAATAATAATTTTAATAAAGGATAAGATGGAAAGTAAAAAACCATACTTGCAAATTACATTTGAATTAGTGAGAGATAATTTGACTTGTGTAGTATTAAGGAATGTTGGAAATGTACCGTTGGAGATTAAAAAATTAAATTTGGATAGGGATTTTGTTAATCAGTTGCCAGAAAGAGAAAGGTTCGGGTTAGTTGATAATAAGATGAATAATATAAAGATATTTCCAGGCAAACAATGGATATTATGTTTAGGAGTAATTATTCCCGAAATTTTAAAAAATTATGAAATAAAGAACTTAAAAATTGAATATACATATTCTAAATTAGGTAAAAGAAAAAAATATAATGAATCAACAGATATTGATTTTACTCAATATTCAAGAATGCTAGTTTATGTATCTGAGATTGATGAATTAAAAAATGAAAACAAAAAAATTGAAAAAGAATTGAAGAATATTAATAAAGAAGTTAAAAATATTAGAGCAACAATTGTAAATTATGCAAATTTAAAAGATACAAATTTAAGAACAGTTGTGAGTGGATATGAAAAAAATGAATGATGAGCAAGCTGAATACTTGCTTTTTTTTATATTCAACTTCAGTGAGAGATGTTATGATTGGCTAAATAATGAAATGTTAGAGGATGAATGGACTATATCTCCAGTTAGAGACGGATTTTCAGCTGACCGTTCAGCGTACTCTGTAAATTATCCAGTTAATGGAACATGGGGCTATGCCTTTGGTGGTACTTTAGCTTATAGTGGCATATATGCACGGCCTTCGTTCTATATGATTTCAAGTATAACATATAATCGAGGCACAGGAACTTCATCTGACCCAATTCGCATAAATTAATTTGTCAAATAATGTAAATATGATAAAAAGTAAATAATTGTTATTTACTTTTTTCTTTATTTTTGGTACTATATTGGTGGACAGTGGTAAACTGTGGAAGAAAGTGGGGGATATTATGTTGCTGGGTGAATATCATCATAATATCGATGATAAAGGCAGATTAGTTATTCCTAGTACATATAGGGATGAATTAGGTAATGAATTTATCATTACTAGGGGAATTGAAAAATGCTTGTATGTCTATTCGAAAACAGAATGGGAAAAACTAGTTGCTAAATTAAATACTCTACCTTTCACTAAAAAAAATGCC
>CALVJE010000123.1 GCA_944331725.1 uncultured Bacilli bacterium
AAAAAATATAAAAAGTGCGAAAAAAAGCAACAAAAGTTATTTACGTAAAAACACACACGAGTTAATATTGTTGTATGCTTTTACTTTAAAATATTTTATTCTATAAGAAATATAGGTGCTTTACGCATTTATGCATATTTTTTTTGTTTTTTGTGCATAAACGCGAAAAAATACCTTTACCTTAATATAATACATATGCTACAATAATGATGTAGGTGGGATATCATGGGAAAAAAAGAAAAAATTTTAAATGTTGTAAATAGAAATGGTGGTTATATCACAACGAAAGAGTTGACTAAATATAATATAAACAGGCGTTTTTTAACATCTTTAGTTAAAGAAAAAAAACTTATTAGAGCATCTAGAGGTTACTATATTTTTCCAAATGTTTTTTCTGATGATTTCTATATTATTCTTTCAAAATGTAAGAAAGCTGTTTTTTCGGATGCTACCGCTCTATATCTTCATAATCTTTCTGATAGAATACCTTTAGTGTATGATATTACTTTGCCTTATGGGTATGGTAATTGTTATAAAGATATGTCTAATGTATCTCTTCATTATGTAAAAAAAGAGCTTATCGATTTAGGTATGATAGAAATAGAGTCTCCTTTTGGTATGAAAATTAAAACTTATGATATAGAAAGAACTATTTGTGATATTATAAAAAATAAAAATAAAATGGATATTGAAGTTTTTACCAAAGCTTTAAAAGAATATTCAGGATTAAAAAATAAAGATTTACTTAAATTAATGAAATATGCAAAAAAATTAAATGTAGAAAAGAAAGTAAGAGAATATATGGAGGTGTTGTTATAATTAATCAAGACAAATTAAAAAGTTTAGTTGCCAAAAAAGCATTAGGTAGCACATATAAATCACAAATTTACTTTCAATTATTTTATTTTGAAAGATTATTAGAAAGAATTTCTAAAAGTAAATATAAAAACTATATTATATTAAAAGGTGGATTAGTTTTAACTTCAATTATTGGTAGTGATGATAGAACTACTAAAGATATGGATGCAACGGTAAAAGGTATTCCTCTTTCTGAAAATATAATTAAAGAAATATTTAAGGAAATATTTAGCATTGATTTGGATGATGGTGTTACTTTTGAACTTATTAGTATTAAAGATATTAGGTTAGAAGATAAGTATGGTGGTTTTAGACTAAATATTTTATCAAAATTAGGCAATAATAAAACCTATATTACAGTTGAACTAACAACTGGTGATGAAATAACTCCTAGAGAGATAAAATTTAGTTATAATTCAATTTTTGAAGATAAAAAAATACCTATTATGGCATATAACATTGAAACGATATTAGCTGAAAAGTTTCATTCTATTATTTCAAAAGGTATTTTAAATACTCGTTTAAAAGACTTTTACGATGTTTATATATTATTTAATTTTAAAGAAGATATTATAGATAAAAAATTATTGGTAAAAGCAATTGAGAACACTTTTAAAAAGAGAGATACTTTAATAGATATAGATGAATTTGTTAATCTTATAGACGATTTATACAATAATGATTCTCTTAAAAAGCTATGGGGTAAATATCAAAATAAAAATACATATGCTAAAGGTATAGATTTTGTTGATGTAATAGATTCTGTTAAAATAATAGTTAATATACTAGAAGAAACATTAATTACTGTTTAAAGAGTTTTGATAAAATTAGAAAGGATTTTGAACTATGAAAAAAGTTAGGAATGCTGTAAGAGTGTTTGTAGTTGCTGGTAATAAAGTTTTATGTATACGATATAAAGAAGAAAACATAGGGTATATTGATATTCCAGGAGGAAAAATAGAAGAAGGAGAAACAGGTGTAGAAGCAGCTATTAGAGAAGTTAAAGAAGAAACTGGAATAGAAGTTTGTAATTTAGAAGAAGTTGGTAATGTTGTTATTGAATATCCAGATAGAATTTATAATATGGAAGTGTTTGTTACAAGTTACTATAGAGGAAATGTTAGAAATAATGAGGAAAATGATGCTTTTTTTCTTGATATAAAAGATTTATTAAAAGAAAAGAAGAGATATGCTATTACATACTTGTTAGATAATGAGGTTGAAGATTCTTTTAATAATAGAAAAGTTAATGTTAAATTTAACGTTGATAGTAATCATAATATTATTAATTTTCAATTATTTGGATAAAAATTCAAAAGTTATCGACACCAAAATGACAAGAAATACTAAATTAGTGTCGATAACTTTGCTTTTTTATGGTAGAATATAGGAAAGGAGAAGAAAAATATGGAACAAATATATAAAAGAGAAATTTATTTAAAAAAAATTAGAGGTTTTTATAATGATAATGAAACTATAAAAGTAATTACTGGTATTAGAAGATGTGGTAAATCTTTTCTTTTGAAGCAGGTAATCGAAGAATTAAAAGATAATGGAATATTAGATAAAGATATAATCTATATTAGATTAGATGTTCCACCATTTAATACTATAAAAAAATCTAAAGAATTAGAAGATTTAATAAAGAATTCTTTAAAAGATGATAATTTTAAATATTTATTTATTGATGAAGTTCAAAATGTAGAAGGTTTTGAAGAAGTAATTGACGGATATAGAGCAATAGGAAATATGTCAATATTTATAACTGGTTCAAATTCTTATCTTTTATCAGGAGATCTTGTTACAAAACTAACTGGTAGAAAAATAGAAATAGAAATGCTACCACTTAATTTCTATGAATATATAGAGATGAAGAAAATGTTTAATAAAGAAATAAATACTAATATATATTTAGAATTTGAAAATTATGTTAGAAACGGAGGATTTCCTGGTTCTATTAAATATGATAATGAGGAAGACAGAAAAAGATATACTGAAAATGTCTTAGATGATATCTTTAATAAAGATATTAAAGTTAATGAAAAAATAAAAAGCACAGATACTTTTAAGAATATACAAACATTTATTATAAATAATTTTGGTACTATGATTTCTGCTAATAGTATAAAAAAGTATTATAAAAGTAAAAATATTAATATAGATATACGAACTATTAATAGATATATTAATATCTTAGAAAATGCTAAAATAATTTATCCTTGTAATACCTTTGATATAAAATCTAAAAGAGTTTTAAATGGAGAAAGAAAATATTATTTAGCAGATACTAGTATTTATTTTACCTTTAATACTGATAATAGAATTAATTATGGACCAGTACTTGAAAATATATTACATAATTATCTGGTTAGTAAAGATTATCATCTAAGTGTTGGTAAAATAGGCAAATTAGAATGTGATTTTATTGCAAGAAAGGGAAATGATAATTATTATTATATTCAAGTGTCTAAAAATATTGAAGATGATAAGACAAGTATAAGAGAATATAGACCATTCTATGAAATTAGAGATATGTATCCACGTTATTTATTCTTACTTGATATGATATTTAAAAAGAATGTAGAGGGTATTAACAATGTTAATATTGTAGATTTTATTTATAATAATGAAGATTTAAAATAATAATGAATTTATCTATA
>CALVJE010000124.1 GCA_944331725.1 uncultured Bacilli bacterium
GAATATGCTATTATTGCTGACTTTGATCAATGGATAATGATTAGAAATGAAGCACTAAAAGAAAATACTCCAATAACTGTTAATAATAAAACTTATTATCCCAAATATAATGAATGTATAAATGGTTTTATTGAAATGACTAGTAATCATATTAATATTGGCATAATTGTTTTACCGGATGAAGCTTTAACTGATGATTTAATAGAAGCAAATTATTTAATTGCTAATTATAAGAGCGATGATAAAGATACTACAGAACAAATGATTATGGATCTTAATAATCATCCTTATGCCAAAAACACTACTTTAGAAGGTTCAACTAAAATAAGTATTTATGAAGCAAGTGTTGGTCTAGGTGCTCTAGTTACTTTTATTGGCCTTTACTTAGGAATAATATTCTTAATATCTAGTGCAGCAATTTTGGCACTAAAAGAACTATCTGAAAGTAGTGATAACGCCTATAAGTTTAATATGTTAAGAAAGCTTGGAGTAGATGATGCCATGTTAAATAAAGCCTTATTTAAACAAATAGCTATATTTTTCCTATTCCCACTAGTACTTGCTATAATTCACTCTATATTTGGTATTATATTTTGTGATTATATTCTGGCCACTTTTGGGGATGAAAAACTACTTGCATCAATTATTATGACTGCTATATTTATTGTCATAATTTATGGTGGATATTTCTTAATTACTTATGTATGTAGTAAAAATATTATAAGAGAATAATAAAAGAAACTGTGTATTGCAGTTTCTTTTAAATTTCTTCTCTATCAATATTTTTAGTAGTTAAAGTATCTTTAGTTTGTTCGTTATAAAAAAATATTTTATATCCACATTCATTAGCAATTTTTTCTATAGTTTCAAAACTAGGATCACGCATTTCTTTTTCATATTGAGAAATTGTGTTTTTAGCATATCCAGTTAATTTCCCTATTTGTTCTTGACTTAAATTGTTTTTTCTTCGCATTGTTCTAAGTATTTTTCCTACCATTATATGTTCACCAATTAGATTATCTCATTTTAAGAACCAAATTACTTGACTTATCTCATAATGAGTACTATAATTTAAATATATAAAATATCACAATATGAGAATAAGGAGTGTTTATGAAGAAAAGAGTATTAATTGGAGTAAGTAGTATATTTGTAATTGCAATATTTGCTATTATATTATCATTAACTTTATTTAAAAGTAATGATAGTGTTATATTAAGTGATAATGATAATAATAAAAGCTTTATTAACAATTCATTTTTAACATTAATGTTAGAACAAAGTGATGGCTCGTATCAAGAAAGTACCACTAATACTTGGCCAAGTGGTAATTATGCTTTTAATAGTGAGTTAAGTAGATGTGAAAATGGGGGAGAACTAAGGTGGGATAGGGAATTAGGCATAGTAGAATTACTATCTAATAAATCAGATGCTTGTTATGTGTACTTCGATTTATATAATGTTGTACAAATTACTAATGTAACAGCATCAACTACATATAATAGTGTAACACTAACAATATCAGGAGAAGCAGGAGAAAATCCAATAGCAACATATTATTTTAGTATGGATGGAGGAAGAAGTTATGAAACAAGTACAAATCCAACATATACCTTTAGTGGATTAAATTCTAATATAGAGTATAATTTTCAAGTATATGTAGTAGATACAGCAGGGTATGAATCAAATGAATATACATTAAGTGCAACAACAGATGCATATGTAAATCCAGTAGTAAATAGTGTAACAGCAACAAATGTAAGTAATGATTCAATAACAGTAAGTGTAAGTGCATCTGCTGGAACAAGTGCAATCCAAACATATTATTATTCAATAAATAATGGAAGTTATACAAGTAGTAGTTCCAATAGTTATACATTTAATGGATTAAGTGCAGGACAAAGTTATAGTATAAGAGTATATGTAAAAGATACTAATGGAATAGATTCGAATGTATACCCATTAAGCGTTCAAACCGATGACATACTGTTGCTAGCAGATTACATTAAAGGATTATATATAAGCCAAGGAGCAAATGGAATATATTATCACACAAGTTCACTAGCAAATAGTGCAGGAGATAATTCATATAGATATTCCGGAGCGAATCCAAATAATTATGTATGCTTCGGGTCAAATGCAAGCACATGTCCAAGTGATAATTTATATAGAATAATAGGAGTGTTCGGAAATGAAGTAAAACTAATTAAATCAACAAGTTATGGAAGTGATGCATGGGAATCAGATTGGCAAGGCCAAGGAAACACATGGGATAGTAGTACAAAACCAGATATATATACAACATTAAATAGCACATATTTGGGAACGCTAAGTAGTACATGGCAAAATAAAATAGCGACACATGTATTCAAAGTAGGAGGAATGGCTTGGAGTCGAACAAATACATCAAAACAATATTACAATGTAGAAGTAGGGAGTAACTCAAGTAGTACAACAGATAGTATGAAAATAGGTCTAATGTATGTAAGTGATTTTGGCTTTGCAGCAAGTAATAGTTATTGGGCAACGGCATTATATAATTACTCTTCAGCAAAAAGTTCCAATTGGTTAGCTGGATTATCCGAATGGACTATTTCCCGCAGATCTGACCTTCCGAATAGTGCGTTCCTTATGTACAGCACTGGTAATGTCGACAACAACTATGTCCGCATGGGCGCTGCGGTGCGGCCGTCCTTCTATTTGACATCTTCGACAAGCTATGTCAGCGGATCCGGAACAGAATCCGACCCAATTCGCATAAATTAAGGAGAAAAGTCTTTACTTTTCTCCTTCTTCTAACATTGTTGTTATAAATATTCCATAACCACTACTTGGATTATCTATTACTACATGAGTTACAGCACCAATTATTTTCTCATCTTGAATTATCGGCGAACCACTCATTCCTTGAACAACTCCACCAGTTTTAGCTAAGAGTTTTTCATCTGTTATTTCAAATGAT
>CALVJE010000125.1 GCA_944331725.1 uncultured Bacilli bacterium
TTTTTCTAACATGTCCAAAACCTCCTTCTCAAACACTATACCACAAAATATTTAAAAAAATTGTCGAATAATGTCGAGGATATGAAAAAAATGCAATTTTTTTGCATTTTTAAGTTAAAATAGAATATAAATTATTTAATCCGAATGGGATCAGTTGATGTTCCGGATCCTGAGACATATTGAACATCAGAGTTAAGATAGAAAACAGGTCTAATGTCAAAAGACAAATTAACAGGATTTCTATAGGATAAACCATAATCTGTTTGTCCCATAATAGAACCGTTTTCCCCTGTTTCCCCAATAAAATATGCAAATTCTGTTTGATTGGATATTCGAGAAAGTGTCCATTCATCTGCACCTAAAAACATCCAATTGACATTTGTTGCTATATCATAATTTGATAACCTTGTATTCCAATAATTTTTATTAGCTGCATATGCATAATCAGAAACATAATATAATGCAACCTTAGAAGAATAGGTTGTACTACTTGAATTACTTCCAACTTCATAATTATATATACTCCTAGGTGTAGTAAGATATGATTGATTTAATCCACCAACTTTCCAACTGTGAGTAGTTATTAGTTCACTCCACGTACTTCCCAAATTATTTAAAAATGTCCCATTTAATAATGTATTTAAGCTTGATGAGCTCCAAGTATTATTGCCACTAGAATTCCAACTATATTTCCCGTAACTAGTTGATTTAACCAATTTAACTTCATCACCAAATACGCCAATTATACGATACAGACTAGAGTTTGGACATGTTGTTGAAGTTGAACCAAAGCAAATATAATTGCTTACGTCAACACTTGCCCCAGCATATCTATAACTATTATCCCTTGCGCTATTAGTTAAACTACTTATGTGATAATACAATCCATTAATTCCTTGATTAACATACAATTTTTTTATATAATCCGCTAATAATAATGTAGATTGCGTAGATGTGGTGAACAAATAATCATCTGATAAAGTGCCATTTAAATCTTCAATTCTGATTGATATTGTATATTTTTTTCCTAAACTTAGATTATTAAAAGTATAATTATTGATTGTAGATGTTCCAGATATATTTTCACCCTTAATAATGTAATAATATCTTTCTATTCCAATATCGCTTGTGGCATTTACTGTCAATGTAAATCCGCTTGTTGTTACATTACTGACGCTAACACTATTTATTACAGGTTTTGATATATCTGTAGTACTAACATTTATTTCATAAATATTAGATTTAGCTCCAGTATTATCTATTGTATATATTTTTATATTATATTCTGTTAATTTATTTAAATCGTTTATTGTTATTGTATTACTTGTTGATTCTTGATATTCTTCACTATCATTTATTGCATAGTGATATGTTGGAGAGCTTCCATTTTCACTTGTTGCATCAACACTTAATGTAACTGATGAACCAGTTACATTCGTTACACTTACATCATTTATCCATACTCCATCATATTTATCGAAGTACACATAGCACCGGTCCGAAGAATTACTTAATAAATTAACTGTATTATTTTGTGAATTATATTCTAGTTCTCCACCATTTTCACAGCCACTTAAAACATCATTAAATATATATCCGGTTTCCGGCCAAGTATTGTCAGTAGTTTCTGTATATTCTCCAGAACCCGCTTCTGTTTCATACATCATAGTTATCATATTATTAGTAATTACTTGTTTATTCTTTTCTACATTGGATATTATATTATTTTCTTTAGTATCCATATTATTAAATGTAACAATAACTATTATACTTAATGTTAAAATAATGCTAGTTATCAACAATATTTTTTTCACACTACATCACTCCAATATATAAAACCAACAATATGTTTGTTTTTCTAACAAAATAATACCAACATTTTGTATGCTTGTCAAGAGGTGATATATTTTGAAAATAGTAGCTAACGATTATAAGGCTAACGAAGTAATTAAAATTATTAGAGAATGGAGCGGCAAAACGCAAGAAGAGTTTGGTAAAAGTATTGGCAGAAGTAAAAATGCTATTCAATTTTATGAATATGGTCAAAGAAATTATGATTTTGAACTATTACTTAAAATAGCAAAAAAAGAAGGTTTAATTATTACTATTGAGAAAAAATGAATAAAATAATATAAATGCCTTTTATGACATACACAAATGTTATTTATAATGACATAATTGTCATGGAGGTAGTTATGTTTAAAGAATATCGAATGAAACTAAAAATAACTCAAGAGGAATTGGCTGAAAGAAGTGATCTAAACACTAGAACTGTTCAAAGAATAGAAAATGATGAAGAAATACCTAAGATTGAAACATTTGCCAAATTAATTAATGTATTAGGAATTAGTGATAAAGATATATTAAAATTAGTAAAAGATTTCCAAAAATAGGAATTGCTATATCAGTGTATTTGTTTTATAATTTATTTAGAAACAAATGTTCGGAGGTAAATTATGGAAAAATTGTATCCTAATAGACATATTATGTGTATTGATTTAAAAAGTTTTTTTGCCTCATGTGAGTGTATTGAACGAGGCTTAGATCCTTTTAAAGTACCTTTAGTTGTTGCTAATAAAAATCAAGGAAATGGAGCAATTACTCTAGCTGTTACTCCCTATTTAAAGAAGCAAGGGGTGGCATCAAGAAGTAGACTTTATGATATACCAAAGAATATTAAGTATACAATTGTTCCACCACGAATGAAATTATATATTGAAAAAAGCAAAGAAGTTGTTGGAATTTATCTAGATTATGTAGCACCAGAAGATTTACATGTATACTCTATTGATGAGTGTTTCTTAGATGTTACAGATTATTTAAAATTATATAAAAAAAGTGATTATGAATTAGCTTTAGAAATAATTCAAAAAGTCTATGA
>CALVJE010000126.1 GCA_944331725.1 uncultured Bacilli bacterium
TTTTTTTATTTTTCCCACATTAATAAGGCATTCTTCATTTGTTTATATGTCATAATATATAAATCTCCACAAGTTCGCGACAATGCTACATATAATTTATTCTTTGTTATGTTTGGCAATGTTTTTTCATTAAAATCATCACTCAAAAAATTAGATAAATTATCATTTAATATAACACAAATATTATTGAGTGTATCTCCCTTGGAATATCCCCAATTTAAACATAAAAATGGGTAATCATCAGATTTTTGAGATACCAGTTTGATAATATTGTTATTTTTTAATATTTCTAATGCTTGTTCATCATTAACAATTATGACATTGCCAGTATTTAGATTTAAAGATTCTATATCAATGTTTAATTTTCTTTTAATAAAATTGCAAATCTCTTTTGAACATCGTCTACTTGAACGTAAAGAATTCTCATCTATTTCCACATTTAATTCTTTAAATAATTTCTTATACTTCAATATATTCATATCTTTAACAAATGGGAACTTTTTTTTGTCAACTTTTGTAGATACAGAATGCTGATTGAAATCTCCTACCAGTAAAATATTATTAAAATTATTAATAATTTCTTTTAATACATCAAATCGTTCGCCAGCAAAATCTTGTATTTCATCTATATAAATTTTGTCAAAATGTTCTTTTAAAGATACTGCAACAATTTGTATCAATCCGAACTTATTTACAAATTTTGCAATTCTTTCGCCATAAAATTTGCCTGTTTTCGTTATGTAATGAGCGATTTTATCTTCTTTATAATTCTTATTATATTTATTTGATTTATTATCATAAAATTCAGGTAATGGTAAATTGTATACACAACCATAATCTGGAAATATAAAATTTTTATCATTATTATAAGCTACATATAACGCTAACGGTTTTGCAACATAATTCAATAAAAAAGCATCAAATGTTATAATTTTTGTATTTTCAGGAATTTTATGTTTAATTTTTAACAACTCTTTATAAATATTATTAATATTTTCATTTGTGTATGCAAGTATTAAATTACGTTTATTTTCATCAAGTTGATTACATATCTCATAAGTTTTACCACTTCCTGCAACAGCCAATATTAACTTCTTATCCACTTTATTGCATCCTTGATATATTGAGGATATTCCAATTCATATTCGTGATTTTTACCAAATAAATCATAGGACACATCCGCTTTATGATTTAACATATATCCTAGCACTTGCTTATCTTTATAACTTTCTCCATTAAACTTATATTCTGCATCTTTTTGAACATGAATCATATTTTCTAATTTCTCTTTATTTAGTTTGTATAATCCGACTTCAAATGTCCAATTAGCAATATCATCATCAGTAAATATTTTTATATAATTGTTGGTTGCATTTTCTTTTTTTATTTCATCTATGAAATCTTGTTTTTTATCATTATCCGTTATGACACAAATTTTCTTTCCAAGTCCATTTGCAATTTCTAAATAATTTTTATATGACTTACCATAACATGAAATTACATCAATATTGTCCTTTTCAATATTTGCGTTTTCTTCATTTGCAAGTTGAGAATATTTATAGTTTATAAGTTGATATTCTGTTCTACCTTCAACAAGAATGCATTTATTACATAACAAAAATTGCAATAAATTATAGTCATCAGACTTTTCAAAAAAATATTTACATGATTCACTAATATCTTCGTTTACACATTTAGGACTATCTTGTCCTATTATAATCAAATTTTTAATATCCGTTTGTTTTACAATTAAATTATTATGTGTTGTTATAATCATTTGTTTTTCATTGGTAGAATCATTTATCATATAAATCATTTTTCTTAAATTTGTATGGCTTAAATGACTTTCAGGCTCTTCAATGAGTATAATGTCGGATTTGTTATTATCCTTTGCTAATGCGGTTTCTGTCTTAATTATGTTTTCTTTTCCTTTTCCCATATTGTCAATAGAAATGTCGTTTTCATATATGGTCAATAAATTTTCTATAATCAATTTCTTTTGATTTAAGCCAAACTTTTTATTATCAGCCACATCTTTTAATTCTAGAGAATTAAATGCTTCCTTTACTTTTTCTCTAAAAATTCCTTTATGTTGAAATATAAGATTATCATCATAACTATTTAGATATAAGCTTTTATTATAAAAATCAAAAGCACTAAGGGTATTACTACTTGAATTATCAATGTTCAATATTCTGATTGGTTTCTTTTGAACTTTTAGTGGAACATCTGTAAATGTTTTCCACGTCATTTTATAAAAATCATACGGAACTTTTCCGTTTGCAATACTTCCTTCTAGACTTTGCCTAAAATCTTCATCAAAAACGCACTCAAAAATTATTCCATACTTAAAATACTCAACTTCTGTCTTTAATTTTGGATTATCACTATGGTAAAATCCAAAAAAATCAGCATTTTGAGGAATGTTTGGCAAATGTAAAAAAATTTCTATTGCTATTTTGGGTAAATCTTCGTATTTCTTTGTATTTGCAAAATTATTTACATTATCTCTATTTAATAATTCTTCAATTATATATTTATCAAAGTTATTGTATTTCTGATTTAATACTACATTGATAGCCTCAAGAATCGTAGATTTTCCAGCTTCATTCTCCCCAATTAAGATATTTATTCCTTTATGAAATTTTATCTCATAATTTTTAAATTTTTTAAATCCAGATATTTTAATTTTTTCAATGTAACCATGTTTATCCATAAATTTCTCCTTGATTTGTTTTTGTATTTTAACTAAAAATTTTAAATTAATTAACCAATTATATTTAATATCTTTTCAATTATTTCATTGCAAAGAGTAGTTGATATTTTTAATTGTTTGCCGATGTTTAATAATTCATCTTTAGTTGGGTTGGCATTGCCGTTGACTGTCATTTCGTGTTCTAATTTATTTGGTGTTTTTGTTAAGTCGTATGCTGGGGATAAAACATAGCCTTTTTTATCTTCATC